>JBEHWP010000866.1:0-2899 GCA_040217665.1 Vulcanimicrobiota bacterium | reverse complement strand
CTTGATATTTGCAAGAAAGAGGCGGCTAAGGTTTATATAAATCCAATAGGAGGTAGTAACCTCTATAAAAGAAATGTTTTTGAAAAAGAAGGTATTGAATTGAGATTTTTAAAGTCCAGGTATATATCTTATAAACAGAATACCAGTGAATTTATACCATGGCTTTCTATAATAGATATAATGATGTTTAATTCAAAAGAAACTATTTGTAAGTATTTAGAAGAATATGAATTATTGTCAGGAGGAAGAAATGGAGAAAGTTTATAAAATAACAAACAGTATTTTTGGAGAGCAAAAAACTATATCAGGTGATAATGTTGATTTTCGGGAATGTGGAATGTGGGATTCATTGGTACATATGCAGATTATTGCAGGTATTGAAGAAGAATTTCAGGTAGAATTGACAGAAGATGAAATAATTGAAATGATGTCAATTTCAAAGATAAAAGAATTACTAAGAAATAAGGGGATATCAGAATGATTTTATCTGAGCAAACTATTTTAATTACCGGTGGAAACAGTGGAATAGGTAGATTTCTTGTTGAGAAGTTAAGTGACCAATGTGTGCATATAATAGTAATTGATAAAAAGGAAAATAATAAATTTGAAGGATTTAATAATATTTCTTATTATATTTGTGACCTTACTGATTATGTATCTGTTACTGAAACATTTTTAAAAGTTTTTGAAATTTTCCCAAAAATAAGTATCCTAATAAATAATGCTGGATTAATTTATAGTGAACCCCTTGTGAATATTCTATCAAAAAAAGAAAGAAGACATAGCTATGAAATGTGGGATGCTACAATTAAAGCCAATCTATATACAGTTTTTAATGTATCCTCAACATTAATTGATAATATGTTGAAAAATAAAGTGAAAGGATTAATCATTAATATTAGCTCTATAGCTGCCAGGGGAAATCCCGGACAAACTTCTTATTCCGCTGCAAAAGCCGGTGTTAATGCTTTAACCTATACCTGGAGTAAGGAATTAGCACCATTTGGAATAAGAGTAGCAGGTATTTCTCCAGGATTTTTTGATACAGAATCAACTAGAACTGCTCTCTCACAAGCTCGTATTGAAAAAATAACCCAATCTATACCTCTTAAGAGGTTAGGCAAGTTAGATGAAATACTTCTTTCACTTAAATTTATTATAGAAAATGATTATCTTACGGGGAGGCTTATTGAATTAGATGGAGGTTTATCTCTCTAATAAACGTTATATTTATAATATGGGCCTGGCTTTTTATAATATTGTAGAAAAATACCAGGATAAAAAGGCGATTATATTTGATAACCTTAATTCATGCACCTTTGATGAATTAAATAAATTATCAAATAAGATTGCACGATTTTTACTGGATAATAATATTAGGCAAAATGATGTAATATGTTTGTTTAATAAAAAATCTTTGTTTTCTTATGCAACTATGCTTGCTGCTCTGAAGATTGGCGTTAT
The DNA here is from genome assembly GCA_040217665.1 of Vulcanimicrobiota bacterium. GTDB lineage: Bacteria > Vulcanimicrobiota > SpSt-956 > SpSt-956 > JAKJGF01 > CALARM01. Next base: position 1,435 of record JBEHWP010000866.1, on the reverse strand, counting down.
ATATTCCAACCTTGATTTTACAAGTCCTGCTATGAGAATAAATAAAATGTTAGATACTGCCAGGCCATCAATAATATTTAATGATTCTGCTTTAGATATCAGCAAGTTTAATCTGGATAATAGGAAAGTAATAAATTTTGCATCTGAGAATTTTATCCAGTCCATTCAAGATTATGATTCCGGGAATTTAATCTCCATAACTAAAACCGTATGTGGAAATAATGGTGCCTATATTATGTTTACCTCCGGTTCTACTGGCTTTCCTAAAGGGGCATTGATGAGTCATTTGAATATTTTAAATTTTATTTCATGGGGTATAGAAAGATATGATGTGAAAACAGATGATATATTTACAAATGTAAACCCTATTTATTTTGATAATTCCGTATTTGATTTTTATATATCCTTATTTTCAGGTGCTTCTTTAGCTCCTTTACCATATGAATTGACACAGTTCCCTAAAAAAATTGTTGAATGGGTGAGTCTTGTAAAACCTACTATATGGTTTTCAGTCCCTTCCTTTTTAGTGTATTTGCTAACAACTAAATCTTTAAAGGAAAAAGATTTTCAATCATTAAGAATAATTTCTTTTGGGGGAGAGGGATTCCCGAAACAAAAATTAAAACAACTATTTAATCTTTATGGAAAAAGAACTAAATTAATTAATGTTTATGGCCCTACTGAGTGTACATGCATCTGTTCAGCTTATGATATAACAGAGAAAGATTTCGATGATATGAAAAATTTTGCTCCATTAGGTGAAATAGCACTAAATTTTAAATGTCAAATAATACCGATTGGCCATGATTGTAATATGGGTGAATTATGTCTGTTAGGACCTCAAGTAGGACTGGGTTATTATAATGATTTAGAAAGAACAAAAAGATCGTTTGTTTTTAACTCAGATAATGTTAGGTATAATGAAATAATATATCTAACAGGTGATCTGGTAAGATGCGATGAGAATTCCGTTCTTCATTTTATTGGAAGAAAAGATAACCAGATAAAACATCTGGGGTATCGTATTGAATTAGAAGAGATTGAAACTTCACTTAATTCTTTGTCTTATATAAATCAGTCGGCAGTTATTTATAAACGCATCCACAGTGATTTCGGGCAAATAATAGCTTTTGTGAAATTAAATAAAGATATAGATAGAGCAAAAATAATAGATGATTTAAAATTATATATTCCTCAATATATGCTCCCTAATAAGTTAGAAATTTTGGATGAATTACCAAAAAATGCAAATGGAAAAATTGATAGAATTAAATTACTAGAACAATCAGGAGGATAATAAATGAAAAAATTAATAATATTTGGCAGTGGAAAAATTGCAGACAGTGTTTATAATATAGCATGTGATATTCCTGATATACAGGTTGTAGCATTTACATGTGATAAAGAATATATTAAATCAGAGGAATTTAATGGT
>JBEHWP010000865.1:0-2899 GCA_040217665.1 Vulcanimicrobiota bacterium | reverse complement strand
AACAAAAAGCCGATATAAAATATATAAATTATAAATGAATGAAGGAGAATCATATTTAAAGAGCGAATTGCAGAAAAGTTATTTTTTTTGAGAAAAATTCCTGAGGAGGATAAATTATTATGAGCCATAAATTACTGTTTGTTGATGACGAAGAAAAGGTTCAACTTGCACTGAAACGTCTCTTTTTCAGTGATAAATACGAGATATATACAGCCTCCAGCAGTCAGGAAGCTTTGAAAATAATCAAAGAGGTTCCTGTAGACTTAATAATTTCCGATCAGAGAATGCCTGAAATGACCGGAGTGGATTTCTTTATAGAATCAATGAATATTGTTCCTGACGCAATCAGGATTATACTTACAGGTTATGCAGATATGGATGCAGCTATTGGAGCAATAAATAAAGGCAATGTATACAAATTTATAATGAAACCATGGGAAAATGACGACCTTAAATTATCAGTAGAAAAAGCTCTGGAACATTATGATCTCATAAAAGAAAACAAAAGACTTAATGAAGAATTAAAGATCTGGAATAAAACTCTGGAACAAAAAGTAATAGAAAGAACAGAGGAACTGCAGGAAGAAAAAAATAAACTGCTTGCCTTTATTAACACCCTGAGAGAAGGTTTTGTCTTCTGTGACGGTGATGGTGTAGTAGTCCATATAAATCATGCAGCAGAGAGATGTTTTAATGTCAAACTTCAAGATATTATAGGTAAGAAACTTTCAGGTACTCCTTTCGATCCTGTCAGAGAAAGTCTGGAAAAATATCTTGTAAGATTTAAAGAACTGGAAGGACAGAAGGAACTGGAAAATAATTTCAAATTAAACAGTGGTGACTGGTATAATATACGCTTTACTCCCGTAAGAGAAGACGGTAAAGTGATTGGAATAATAATGCAACTTTTCACAATAAAAGAAAGATATCTCTGATCTTTTGTAATTAAAGAGTATATGAGTAGTGAATGGTGAGCAGCTAGTGCAATCATGCATCACGCATCACGTACTATAAAGGAGGTAACAACTTGGCTTACAAAGTTTTAATAGCTGACGACGCTGCTTTTATGAGAATGATGATCAAGAATATTGTTACACAGAATGGTTATGAACTGGCAGGAGAAGCTGCCAACGGTGCTCAGGCTATAGATAAATACAAAGCTCTGAAACCGGATATAGTTACTATGGATATAGTTATGCCTGAAAAAACAGGGATCGAAGCAGTTAAAGAGATTATAGCCTTTGATCCGAATGCAAAGATTATTATGTGCAGTGCCATGGGACAGCAGTCTATGGTAATAGAAGCCATTCAAGCCGGCGCTAAAGATTTTATTGTAAAACCCTTTCAACCCCCGAAAGTACTTGCAGCAATAGAAAAAGCACTGAGTGCTTAGAAATTGATTACTTGAATGCAGTATTCTTCCGGGTATAAATCAGGTTTTTAGGAGGTTTGTTATGCTAAATGATATGCAGCTTGATGCTATTAAAGAAGTAGGAAATATTGGAGCCGGCAATGCAGCTACTGCTCTTGCTGAGATGACCTCAATGAAAATAGATATTACTGTACCTAAAGTACTTGTCGAGGAAATAGAAGACATACCCTTGAAACTGGGAGGAAGTGAAACTGTTTCTGTCGGTATATATTTTGGTATAGAAGGTGACCTGAACGGCAATATAATATTATTTTTGCCTGTTGAAGGGGCCCTCAAAATGATAGATATTATGATGTTTATGGAACATGGCACAAGTAAAGAAATAGATGAGATGGGACAGTCTGCACTGATGGAACTGGGAAATATTCTGGCAAGCTCTTATCTCAATGCCCTCTCCGGACTTACAGGCACCTATCTGTTGCCTTCTCCTCCCAATTACACTACGGAAACAGTCGGGGCTATGATAAATAATATATTAAATAATATGGGAATCGATGTTGACAGAACGATATTCGTGGCAACGGAATTTACAGAATCCTCTATAAGAGTAGAAGGGGGTTTATTATTCTTACTTACCCCTCAGAGTCTGAGTAAGCTCTTCGGGATTATGGGGCTGGAATAAAAAGAAATTCTCTATGAATTTTTCTGATAAAAGAGTTTACAGGGGAAGGCTCTTCTTTATTATCTCCTCTTTCTTCATACCTTTTGCTTTTTATATAATCTTTCTCTGTCCTGCTATTGCAGGAGGAGATTCTGCCGAACTTGTTACTGCCTGTGCCGTTACAGGCATACCCCATCCTCCCGGATATCCTCTTTATACACTGATCGGAAACATTTTTACCTTTATTCCTTTTTATTCTATAGCATGGAGGGTAAATTTACTTTCTGCTTTTTTGAGTTCCCTGTGCTGTATGTTTATCTACCTTTCACTGGAAATTCTTACAAAAAATCCCGTATCTTCTCTCTGCGGTTCTTTATGCCTGGCTTTTTCAAGATATTTCTGGCATTATTCCGAAGTATCAGAGGTTTTTCCTCTGAATAATATATTTGTTTCTCTCCTGATTTATATATTAATCATCTGGAGAGAAAATTTATATAACAACAGATATATCTATCTTGCAGGTTTTTTCTTCGGACTGTCTATGACAAACCATCATACTGCAATTCTGCTTATGCCGGCTATGATATTTTTTCTAATATATAATAAAAATATATTCAAAAAAAAAATTCTCTTATTCTCTGTCCTTGCATTTATGGCAGGACTTACTCCTTATATATATCTGCCTGTTGCGGCAATGAAAGAACCTCCTCTTAACTGGAACAACCCTGTAAACATTAAAAATTTTAAAGGTCTGGTCTTCAGGGAAAATTACGGAAGTATGTCCCTTATACCGGAAAAGTTTTTAAAAGAACATAATCTGAAAGCTCCCCCTTTATATAAAAAGCTCTCTGTTTATATGCTTTCTT
>JBEHWP010000864.1:0-2904 GCA_040217665.1 Vulcanimicrobiota bacterium | reverse complement strand
TCAATAATCTGTTTAATTTCTGTTTCAGTCAAATTCGGATGTATGGGCAAACACAATACCTGACTGGTGACTTTTTCAGCATTTGACAGATTATCCGGTGCAGCCGATGGAAGTCCTCTATAGGCAGGGAAATGACTTATTAAAGGATAAAAATACCTCCTGGTATAGATATCATTCTTTTTCATTTCTTCATAAACTTCTTCCCGAGTTTTCCCAAACCTTTTCGAGTCTATTAATATAGGGAAATAGGGATAATTATGTTTTACACCCGGTAAATCATCTAAATAACTTATTCCGTCAACCCCTTTCAGTAAATTACAATATCTATAAGCTATTTTTCTTCTTTTTTCTATTGCTTCATCAATATATTTCAATTGTAACAATCCAAAAGCAGCCTGCACTTCATTCATCTTTGCATTTATTCCAGGTGCTATAACAGTTACTTCATCGGCAAAACCAAAATTCTTCAAAAAATCTATGCGCTTTTTCGTTTTTTCATCCTGGCAGACTATTGCTCCTCCTTCAAAAGTATTGAATACCTTTGTGGCATGAAAACTTAGTACCGATAAATCTCCAAAATTCAGTATAGATGTATCGTTAATTTTAACACCAAAGGCATGACAGGCATCATAAATGACATATAAACCATAAATTTCAGCAATATTCTGAATTCTTGTTACATTACATGGGTTACCGTATATATGAACAGGAAGTATGGCAGTAGTTCTAGGTGTAATTGCAGATTCAATTTTTTCAGGATCCAGATTAAAAGTTTCATTTTCTATATCACAAAATACAGGCTTAATTCCATTCCAGTGTAAAGCATGAGTAGTGGCTACAAAACTATAAGGAGTAGTTATGACTTCCCCGCTTATTCTTAATGCCTGTAATGCAGTAATCAGGGCAAGTGTTCCATTGGCAAACAAAGAAATATACTTAACTCCAAGATATTCTCTAAGGGCCTTTTCAAAATTACGATGAAACTGCCCCATATTGGTAAGCCATTTACTTTCCCATATCTCATTCAAATATGGTATAAATTCTTCTAATGGTGGTAAAAATGGTTCAGTTACGTTTATCGTTTTCATATTCATCCCTTTTCTATTTTTTATATTTCAGGATATAATAAAAACCAGGTTAGTCCAGAAAAAAATCTTATGCAACTGCAAACAAAACAGTTTCTTCTATATGAATAGAATTATGTCCAAGATAAAATTTATAATCTAAATTTAAGGAATTAATAAATTCTGGTATATTTATAAAATCATCCAAACTATGATATATAGCTATAGCCGGTTTAGGTTTAAAAGCATTTATTGTTTTTATAGCTCCTTTTAATGCAAAAAGTTCGGCACTTTCTATGTCCATTTTAATAAAATCTATTTTTTCTATTTTATATTTCTCCACCAGGTCATCTATAGATAAAGTATTTACCTTACCACTTAAATAGGAACTAATTTACTTAAATATGCATATTTAGATATAATCTCTATCTGAGATGAACAGGCTTCTTCTCTAAAATCCATCTCCTGTAATTCATTTATTACAAGAAGATTTTCCCTGATTTCTTCCAGTTCAGATATAACATTGGCTGTATAATTTAATTTCAAAAAATCAATTTTATTTTTCATAAATAAATATTCATTTTTTTCAAAAATTTTCCTATGTTAACTTAATTAAATTCAATCTTCTTTTCGAAAAATTCTACTCTAAATAATATTATTCTCTTTCCATTATTTAAAAACCTCTCATAATATTTTCTTTCTTCAATCTATTCTTATGGTATTTACCAAAATTATATAAAATTACTAAATATACAAATTTTCACTAATTTAATATTATCAAAAGCTCCCCGAAAAGTCAATTTATTTTACCACCTCCTTGTTTACTTAAACGTAATCTGCTATTATATAGAAAAATTCATAATAAAAACTTCAAGGAGAAATTACATGCATTCTCCTCCATGTGTCCTTATAGTAGACGATAATCTCATAAACATAAAACTTCTGACAAAATCTCTCCTGAAAGAGAGCTACAGGGTTCTGGAAGCAAAAAACGGCAATGATGGCTACAACCTGGCTGTGTCAGAAAAACCCGATTTAATATTGCTGGATATTATGATGCCTGTAAAAGATGGTTATGAAGTATGTGAAATGCTTAAAGCCAATGAAGAAATAAAAGATATTCCTGTCATATTTATAACAGCCATGACGGAAACAACAGATAAAGTAAGAGGATTGTCTTTAGGAGCGGTAGATTACATAACAAAACCATTTAACAGTTCGGAAGTACTGGCAAGGGTAAAAACACAGCTGAATCTCAGGAGAATGCATGAAGAAAATATAAGCTATCAGAAAGTCATCATGGAAGCCCAGAAAATGGCATCTTTAGGCATACTTGCCGAAGGCATGGCCCATAATTTCAACAACCTCCTCAGTGTTATATTCTGCTATAGCGAGATATTACAGAGTACTATAGAAGGAAAACAGAAAGAATATGTTGAAAAAATAATGAATTCCACTACGAGAATGAAATATCTCATAAAGCAATTGCTTGATTTTGCGGAAAATAAAAAAGTTATGCCTGTACATCTGGAAATTCGAAATTTCCTGGAAAAGGTTGTTGAATTTTTCAGTGAAAGCTATCCTGAAGAACCTGTCATAAAAATAGAATTAGAGATTGAAAACAGTGAAGAGAAAATATTCGGAGACGGGAAATTACTTTTTCAGTCCTTTCTTAATATACTTATAAATGCAAGAGAAGCTATGGAGAATGGTGGTAAAATCACGATAAAAACCTCCAGAACAGCCGTTCCTGAAACATTGAAAAGCAAAATTTCTAACATCCAGGACATATATGTTTGCATTTCTATTACAGATACAGGTAAAGGCATAAAGGAAGAAG
>JBEHWP010000863.1:0-2916 GCA_040217665.1 Vulcanimicrobiota bacterium | reverse complement strand
CATGCAGTATGGGCTTTCATCGACGGTTACGGTATACATTCAAAAGACAAGGAAACAAAATGGGATCTATGGATACCTTCCTGGGAAGACGGGAAAAACCTGACACAGATTATGAAAGACAAAACCTTATGGTATAAGGATCAATATCATCTCCATGTAGATAATTCAGATGGTATGTATGAAGAAAAAACAATAGATCTGTTAAACGGTGAAAAAATTTATCTGCCATCGATTTTTAAAGTTGCCAGGGCATCTCATATTGTGACAGAGAACCACAGAAGATTTAACTGTTCATGGCCCGATTCGTTTAAAGACTGTATAGAAGAACATTATAAACTCTCAGAGCATTACACAGGTTACACCATGATAAGAAACGAACCATGGTGTTTTCCATGTAAAACTGACCGTTATTTCGGACAGGAAATAAGAGGAGAAAAACCTTCGGAAACAGAAGAAGGGTGGTATATAAATTTGAAATGGAAAAAAGTCCCTCCGAAAGGGACAAGGTTTATTATAAAAAATCCTGTAAATGAGAGAACAGTTGTAGCAATAGCAGGTTATGAAACAGGCAATGGTAACCAGGTAGACATGATAGGCGGTGTATGTGAGGAAATACACCACTATCTGGGAACAGACCATGGAAGTAAGCTGGAAGTAGGTCTTGCATATAAGCAGACACTCTATCCGGGGCCGGTGAATTTAAATAAAAGTCCGTGCTCCTGTTTACCGGGGTAAGCATAAATAATACATATACTCTCTCGTGACGCGTAAAGCGTGACGGGAGAAAATTTTTTATACATGCTTATACCCAGGTCAGTAACACAAAACTATTGCTATCTCCTGCTACCTGTGTTATAGTACCCATATGAAATCAATGGAAGAATTCAAAAATTATTATAAAACAGATATTTTACCTGATCTTATGGAACTTGAAGCGCTCAGAATAAAAGTATTCAATGATATAAGAAATTTCAAAAATACGATTTTAACGGCAGGGATAATTCTTCTTCCTGCCATAGTCCTGATAAAAATCTATTTCTTTCCTGAAATATTAATCACTTCTATTATCCCGGCCTGTATTCTCATAACAATAGCCATCTTAACAATACCATACTTTTACAAACTAAATAAACTTGATGAAACAGGATTTCTTTCCAGCTTCAAACAAAAAATCATAAAAAAAATGCTTTCTTTCTATGACGAAAGTTTCACATACAATCCTGACGGACATATGTCTATGGAAGACTTTCGCAGAGGCAATCTTCTACCTGACATCTGGCATGCAAACTGTATATACGGTGATGATCTGGTAAGCGGTTTATCAAATGGTCACAGTGAATTCTGTACAAAAAAATAAAAAACTACCCCTCCATAAATCTCTCAGGCGTATCTGTTATAATCCCGTCCACACCTGTTTTATTTACAAGTTTATTCACCAGATCAGGCGAATTGGCCGTATAGGAATAAACCAGCTTATTTTCCCCGTGGGCTTTCTTCACAAAAGTGCTTCCAATAAGTGCCCAGTAAGGTAATATTATATCGGCCTTCTGTCCCAATGAGCCTTTAAGTGAAATCCTCTCCCCTGTTTCTTTGGAAACCAGAAATCCTGCTGCTCCCCCTGCAATCATACAGCCTATGGAAAGCAGTGCCCCCGCTCCTCCTATAATACCTCCCGCAAGACCTGCCACCATACCTCCCACAGTACCTATCTTGAGTGCTTTTACAAGAGGATCGGGAGAGATAAGAAGTCCCGTTTTTATTTCAGGAGCCATTTCTTCTATATGTTCACTTACAGATTTATCGAAAGACGTTATAAATACATCGTCTTTAAAACCTTTTTCTTCTACGAGTTCAAGTATGTCTTTTTCAATGCCCGGATATTGAAGCGAACTTTTCACTTCTATATCAACCTTAACTTTCCCCTTTGCCCATGTAAGAACCTCTTCCAGGGTAGGAATCTTTTCTCCTTTGAATTGAGGGCCGAACCATGAACCTGCATCAAATTCTTTAAGTTCCCTGAGAGTAAAATCCCTTACATTTCCGTGGCCGTCTGTCGTTCTGTCAATCGTATCGTCATGCATGATAACAAGATGACCGTCTTTTGTCCTGTGCACATCAAGCTCTATTGCAGTTGCGCCATGTTTATAAGCCTCTTTAAAAGAAGCCATGGTGTTTTCCGGCGCAAGTTTAGATGAACCTCTGTGGGCTATTATCAGTGCTTTATTTGAAAGGGACGTTTTATCTTTAATCTCAAGGTCCGGTTCTTTCTGTTTTACCTGGCCTATTACAGGCTGTTTCTGAATAAAGGAACTTTCTATTTTCATAAATTATACCCCTTTCTCAGGTTAATAATATATATACAAAATAACATTTATAATCAACCATGTCAATTATTTAATAATTTAATCGACAAGCATTTCTTTTATAACGGATTTTATCTTCTTAACGATATGTTCATCAATTTCTCCTAGCCTTTTAATCAATCTTTTTTTATCTACAGTACGAATCTGATCCAGCACTACCCATCCGTCTTTATCTTCAAATCTCACCGGTACACGGGTCTCATACGGATGAGATTGTGTTGTCATAGGAGCAATTATAACTGTTTCGATATATCTGTTCATTTCATCAGGTGAAATAATAACACAGGGACGCACTTTTTTTATTTCATGACCTGTAGCCGGGTCAAGGGAAATCAGAAACACATCATACTGGCTGACTACCATTCCCATCCCGCCATATCAAAATCAATATTATCATCTATAATCATTCGATCTTCATTTAATTCTCTCATTTTTTTAAAAGATGTCGCCCAGTCTTTTCTTGGCTCTGCTTTAACAGGTTTAATGATTATACTTTTGTTTTTTACTTCAAGAAATACCTCTTTTTATATCTGACATTCTTCCAATATTTTCT
>JBEHWP010000862.1:0-2929 GCA_040217665.1 Vulcanimicrobiota bacterium | reverse complement strand
TTCCTGGATTATAGTTCCCCTTATATCACTTGGCGGACTCTGGTATCACAAAATTGGACTTATAATGCCTGTAATGATGGTTTTTTTGCTTGTGCTGTCATATTTCAGAGGCAGATTCTGGTGCGGAAACCTCTGTCCCAGAGGTGCTTTCCTCGAATTATTCATAAAACCTGTATCTTTTTACGGAAAAATTCCGAACCTGTATAAATCTAAATATTTTCGGCTTGTCGTAGTGACAGTATTTATGGCATTGTTTTCTTTGAGGACTAAAGCGGCTTTCGGCGCATGGCCTCTGATGGAATCTCTTGATAAATGGGGTCTTGTATTTGCAACATTATGTCTTGTAACAACAATTATAGCAGTAGTTTTAGGTGTCCTTTATTCACCGAGAGCATGGTGTTCCTTCTGTCCTATGGGTACTATTGAAAAGGGATTGTATAATATAAACAAAAAGATAAAGAGTTTATCTATAAAGGAGGTAAAATAATAATGTTTTTACTTCAGGACAGAAAGGTAAGTATAGATACTGAAAAGTGCATGAAATGTGCTCTCTGTGCCAGGGTATGTCCGATGCAGTTATCTCCCTATACGGATTATGATGATAAGTGTCAGTTGAAAAGTGATGATTGTATAAGATGTGGTGCCTGTATAGCAAATTGTCCTGCAAAAGCACTCTCTTTCGAAGAGAACAGATCTTTTACGGGAGAGCCATGCCCTCATAAGAGAGAAAAAAGACAGGAATATAAAGCAGTAATAGAAAAAGTAGAAGATCTTACACCTGATATAAGACAGTTTACTTTTAAATTTATAAAACCTGATAAAGTGAGTTTTAAGCCGGGACAGTTTATGATTATAAAAGTTCTGGATGGCCCCATAGTATTCAGAGCTTATTCCATAAGTTCCACACCTGATGAATCTTCTTTGTTGAGACTGGCCATAAAAAAGGTTTCTGACGGCCTTGGCTCTCCTCTCGTATTTGAATTTAAAGAGGGTATGGAAGTATTACTTGAAGGTCCTATGGGAGAATTCACCCTTCATAATGATAGTAAAGATATTATAATGGTTGCAAACGGCATAGGTATTACTCCTTTTGTCTCTATGGCAAAGGAAGCTCTCAGGAGAAAAAAAGGTAAAGTTAAACTTCTGTTCGGAGTAAGAAATGAAAAGGATATTATGTATGATGATTATTTTAAACAACTTTCAAAAGAATATCCTGACTTTGAATATATACTGTCTCTGACAAAACCTTCTAAGAACTGGACAGGATATGAAGGTAGAGTTCCTGCCATAATAGAAAAAATGAACCTTAAAGGATATGATGCTTATCTGTGCGGTTCTAAACCTATGTTGAATGATACAAAGCAGGCACTTGTGAAAAGGGGGATAAAATCAGAAAGAATTTTCTTTGAATCATTTTTTTAATAACTATATTTTAAATTTTTTATATAGAAGAAGGATTTTTTAAAAAAAAATTAGAATTTATATGAAAATGATGAAGTTTTATGCTCTACTGTCTATTAATTTTCATATTTGGTTGTGACCGATACGGTCATGCCTGTTACTTATAAGTTAAGGACTGCAAGAAAATATCCATTTAAAATTATTAGAACAGCTTTTGTATTCCCGTCATCTGTGACGTCTTATAATATAAACTGTAACAATGAATGATCTCGTAATGCGTAAAGCTTAATGCGTGATGCGAATGGGTAATAACCTATTACGCATTACGCATCACGAATTATTTAGATTCTATAAGTTCTATACTTTTGCACTTTTTCATAATTTCCTTGTTTTTCCTGACTTTATAGTTAAACAGGTTTTGGGTTCTGGGTTCTGGGTTTTAATCTTGCTAACCCAACACCCAACACCTGAAACCTAAAAATTGAATAGATTATTTTTTTTACAGTTTTTAAAATCTGCAAAAGTATAGTAAGTTATGATTTTATATAAATAATTTTAATCTGGAGGTATTATATGTTAAAAATATCAATACTTATTATTCTGTGTTTTATAATTTCATTACCTGCTATGGCAGATCCTTTTTCCGATGTTCCTCAGGGACACTGGGCATATGATGCAGTGCAGATGCTTGAAGAAAAAGGTCTTGTAGAAGGATATCCCGATGGTCTTTTTAAAGGTGAAAGGCCTATGACCCGTTATGAAATGGCTATGGTTGTTGCAAGAGTTATTGCGAAACTGGAACAGCTTCAGTCTTCTATCCCGGAAATGCCGGATTTATCCATATATGCAACAAAAACAGATCTTGAAGCTATAAATAAATTAATCGGAGAATATGGGAATGAACTGGATGCTCTTGGAGTAAGGGTTACAAATGTAGAAGATACGCTCGGTAAACTTTCAGGTAGAGTTGAAGAACTGGAAAGAATAAAATTGAGCGGTACCTTTGAGAGTGTAGGTCTTTCTACCGGTATATCTCCGGAAGACGGGAATATTTCAGGCCCCGGTACTCCTGATACAGATTCACATATTGTAAGACCCGGCTATGACCGGTATATGTATCCTATCAGTGAACCTTTTAAACTGGGTGATGCAAGTGCTCTTGTATCAAGGCTGGATTTGACGATAACTGCAAAAATTGCTGATAAAATTAAAGGCGGAGCCAATATTATAGCTTACAGCGGGTTCGGAGATAAAAATCTTATAGAATGCTGGGGACTTATGGTGCCTTATAATACAACAGGTGTTTCCTCTATATGGACTCAGAATTTTCAGGCCAACATGGGAACACTCTGGGTGGATAGTGATGTGGAAAACTGGGATTTTACCATTAAAATTGGAGAATATAATTTAAACAAGGTTTCTAAAAATCTCTTTTATGCCCAGAGAAGTACTATTGGTATGGGAGGAAAAGATGTTTACCCTCTGGAAGGAATAAATATAACAGGTAAGCTTTATAAAAAGATAGATA
>JBEHWP010000861.1:0-2938 GCA_040217665.1 Vulcanimicrobiota bacterium | reverse complement strand
GGCACCACTAAAAATTAACAGCTAATTGCTATTTTATTAAATGTAACATTGTCAGGATAATTTACAACACATATTGATCCGGGTATTAGTTCCTCCCGTCACGTATTATGTATCATGAAAACTTAGATTTTCTGCCAGTATTTCATCTATCCAGGTAATAATCACTCGATTCTTTCGGATAAAATATAAAAGTAGTACTCCTCTTATCAGAAAAAAAGTACTACTATAGGAGAATATACAATCCATTAAATTTTTACTATGATATATTCAGTGAAAAAAATTGATACAAATATCCTTAATTTAATAATCGGCAGAATAAAAAAAAACTTTAGTGGTAAAATAAAAAAAAATAAAAAAAATTTTAAGGGGGGACAAAAAATGATTAAGCAATGCGCCTGGTGTAAGAGTCTGATGCTTGACGGTATAAGAATAAAAAACTCAAAACAGATTATTGCAGGTATGTCTCATGGTATATGTCTGACCTGTAAAAAAGATATGGAAATGATTTATAAGAAAGAAAAGAAGGTAATCAGAGCCAACATTCTGGCTGCTGCAGTATAAAGGAGTGAATCTTTATGGTCAGAGGAATTCTTGTTGCCACAGAAGGTATGATAGCACAGAGCAACCGTGCTTCAGTATATTCCAATAATCTTTCCAATGTGTCTACCTGTGGCTTTAAAAGAGATGAAATAGGAGTCAATTCATCTTTTACACTTGAATTAAGACGTATTGATGACGGAAAGAATTCTTCCAGACCTGTTATTGGTTCATTAAATATTCCTGATTTTAAATACCACCTTGAAGCAGACACAGGTACCGGTTCAACCATACAAACAGGTAATCCTTTGGATCTACTTATAGATGGCTCAGGCTATTTTGCAGTTCAGGGAAAAGATGCAAAAGATACTATTTATACAAGAAATGGGAATTTCACCCTGAATACAAAAGGAGAACTGGTAACTCAGGAAGGATTTAATGTCCTCGGAGAAAAAGGTCCTGTAGTAATCCCTTCAGGGCAAAAAATTACCATAGATGAAGATGGCCGTATCGTATCAGATGGAAAAATTCTTGATAAAATTCTTATAAAAACCTTTCCTTCTCTCAAAGGCATCATAAAAACAGGGAGCAGTTTTTTCATCCCTCCGGAAAACACTCCCGTTCAATCCTTCAGCGGCAGAGTAAAACAGGGATATATTGAAGGGTCCAATGTAAATACAGTAAAAGAAATGATAAATCTCCTGGAAGCACATAAAGCCTATCAGGCAAACGAAAAAGCCATAAGAGCAGAGATGGATGCTTTAAAGGAAGCAGTAACAAACGTGGGAAGAGTCGGGTAATTTCAGTTATCAGTTACAAAATACCAGTTATATTAACTGGTTATAATTAAGTATTCACTGTTCACTGTAAAAAAGGAGGTCGATTATTATGATGAGAGCGCTTTATTCATCGGCTACCGGCATGATGGCACAGGAACTTCAGATAGATACAATTTCAAATAACCTTGCCAATGTAAATACTACAGGTTTTAAAAAGGTAAGGGTAAATTTTCAGGATCTCATATATCAGACTATGAGAAATGCAGGTACTCCTACGTCTGCAGGTACGCAGATACCCAATCCTATACAGGTAGGACTCGGCACAAAAGCCGCCTCTACTCAGAGACTATTCTCTGCCGGAGAATATCAGCAGACAGATAATCCTCTTGACATGTTAATAGAAGGGGACGGGTTTTTTCAGATAACCATGCCCGACGGCACAATCTCCTATACAAGAGACGGCTCTTTCAAAATGGACAGCCAGGGAAAAGTAGTTACATCAGACGGATATTCTCTCAGTCCTGAAATCACCATACCGGCAAATGCACTGTCAATAAATATAAGTAATGACGGAACTGTTTCAGTTATATCTCCGGGAGCTGTTGATCCACAGAATATAGGACAGCTTACGCTGGCAAGATTTATAAATCCCGGCGGTCTGGAAAGTATGGGGAAAAACCTTTTCAGGAATACTGCTGCATCAGGAGAAGCCATTACAAACACACCGGGTCTTGAAGGGTTCGGAACCATTGCCCAGGGTTTTCTGGAAATGTCAAATGTACAGGTTGTATCGGAACTGGTAAATATGATAACAGCCCAGAGAGCCTATGAGGTTAACTCCAAGACCATAAGGGTAGTAGATCAGATGCTTCAAACTGCAAATAATATAGTAGGTTAAGGAGTATATAATTATGAAGGGAATTTTATCAAAAATAATAACGATTATATTTATTTTTACCTGTTCCCTTCAAATAATTTTCGCAAAAAATACTGATGTTATAATAAGAAAAGAAATAGAAATAAACGGGGATGTAATATATCTCGGTGATATAGCAGAAATAACGGGAAATGATGATATTATAAATCAGCTTAAATCTCTGGAACTGAGGAAAGCTCCTCTTCCCGGTTATTATGTAACCATAACAGGGTCACAGATAAAAATGCTTCTCCAGCATAAAGGTTTTGACCTGAAGTCTCTCGAGTTAAACATACCTGAATATATAAAGGTAACGAGAAGGAGCCAGATTATTTCCGGCAATATTCTGGTAGAGAAAGCTGTAGAATTCCTTAAAGAGCAGTTAACCTGGAAAGAGGAACAGGTAAAGATTACAGTACAATCGCAGATTCCTGACTCGGTATTACCACCGGGAGAAATAACCCTTCTTCCCTCATGTTCTCAGAATACAAATTCTATAGGAAATATTTCAGTTTTTATAGATATACTGGTAAACAAAACAGGTGTAAAAAAAGTATGCGTCACACTCAATCTGAAAGTTTATCTTGATGTAATAGTATCAAAAAAAGATATAAAATCGGGAGAAATATTTTCACCAGACCTGATATCTATAGAAAACAGAGAAATCACACAGTTAAATAGAGATGCCCTTACATCAATGGAGCAG
>JBEHWP010000860.1:0-2939 GCA_040217665.1 Vulcanimicrobiota bacterium | reverse complement strand
CAGATAAGTTCGTAACCATTTTATCAGCTTCTGCCTGACAGGCTCTTACGAAGAAAAATAATTTGCCTTATATAATTTGTTTTACAGACAATAAATTAACCCTTATTTAATTTTTAATTCCTATATAAAAAACTAATTTTTCTTCTCCAGAGCCTTCCATGCAGAAGCTTTTTATAGATACCCTTTATTTAATTTACAAATTACTGTTAATACGGTATATATTTTGTCCTTCGGAGACTTCGTTGCCTCAGAGCCTCGCCACCCGGAAGGGTGTATAATAAATATTACTTTTCGGATAGGTTCTAATTACTGACATCTGTAAATTCGGCATCAGTTAAAATCAAGTTTCAGGTTCTGATCTCCAGGTTTTAATCTTTTTAACCAAACACCCATAACCTGACACACAAAATCAGTAATCAATAAGGGATATATCTCTGACACCAGTTAAAATCACGAGACGTGAAACCTGAGTCTCACGTCTCGTGATTGATAAAGTCATTGCTGACAACTCTATGTATCACGCGTCACGCGTCATGCGTTACGCGTTACGATTATTGCCCCTGTCCTTTTAATATTTCCTCTGCAAGACCTACGTACTTGTCACCTTTTTCTTTGATTACCTTACCGGCTTTAATCTTCTGACCCTGTGTCTTAAGATCTTTAATAGTCTTTTCTCTGATCTGCTGGGCCTGTGAGCCTTTGACTTCACCGGCAGCCTGTTTATCTCTGCCTGTGTGTACCAGTTTATCACCTTCCATGAATTCACTGAGTCCTTCTTTTTGGCCCTTTATGGCTTCATCTTCCAGGGTATTGGCAGATACCATATCAGCCAGTGCTCCTTCTTTATCCTTGAGAGCTTTATCCTGAATTTCTTCAAATGCTTTCGCTGCTTCGAGGGCTGCTCCCTGAAGTTTAACTGCTTCACCTTCCAGGTTATGGCCGGTACTTATATCTTTAAGAGCTTCCTGTTTTGCGGAGAAGTCTGCATCTTCTATTACGTCACCGAGTTTTATCTTATCGAGTGCTTCACCTTCTGCCTTGACTGCTGCTTCTTCAAGAGCTTCACCGAATGCAACTCCGAAGAGCCCCTGTTCTTTAAGATCAATGCCTTCGCCTTTAAGACCAAATCCTTTAGTTTTCTCTTCTGTGGCCTGAGCTTTTTTGCCT
This sequence comes from Vulcanimicrobiota bacterium, assembly GCA_040217665.1. GTDB lineage: Bacteria > Vulcanimicrobiota > SpSt-956 > SpSt-956 > JAKJGF01 > CALARM01. The sequence goes on along the minus strand of JBEHWP010000860.1, from coordinate 1,772 downwards.
GCAGCTTCTTCGAGTTTTTTCTTTGAAAGTTCTCCCATTGTCGCTGCTTCTCCCTCTGTTTTTGTTGCACATTCTTTCAGATGTGCTGCATGGGCTTCCAGTTTTGCAGCATCAGCTTTAAGTCCTTTTGCTTTGCCTTTAAGACTTTTTGCTTCTGTTATATCGGCTTTTGCCTGGCCAAAGGCTGTTTCAGCCTGTGTTTTTCTTTCTATACCTACTTTTGTTGCAAGTTCTACTTCATGTTTGGCATGTTCTACAAGTGGTTTGTAGGAAGGATCACTTACAGTTGCTTCCATCTTTGCGCCGAATTCTCCGTCTATGGCAGCTTTTTTGGCGAGTATGGCAGAGAGGAGGTCGAAATTCTGCCCCTCTTTTGCATGTACAAGTGCTTCTGCTTCTTTCAAAGCAGCTTTACCTTCTGCTTCGGAAGCCATACCTTTAAGTTTTCCTGCAGTTGCTTCTTCTGACTGTGCTTTTTCTTTCTTCTTTGCTGCCTTATGGGTCAGATGTGCAGAATCCGTTGCAGCTTTATTTCCTTCTTTTTCAAGACTGTTAGCAAGTTTGAAATCTAACTGTGCTTTACCGAGTAAATCTATTCCCTGAGCTGTCTTATCCAGACCTGCTTCTAAATCTGTAAAGCCCTGCCCCTGAAGGTCGTCTCCCAGTCTTTCCAGTTCAAGAGAATTTTTTATTGTTTTAGCTCCGTCTTTTACCATTTTTGCACCGGCTTCCCTGTCTGCTATGGCTGTACCAAATTTTGAAATACCGCTCTTTTCAAGATCGTCACCGGCTTGTTCCGCTTCCAGACCGCCTTTCATAATTTCAAGAGTCATAGCTTCAAAGAGTTTCCCTGTTTCTCCTTCGAAAAGGGCTTCTTCGAATTTTCCCTGTCCTCCTACTTTTGCTTCATGAGCTGTTTTTTCTTTTGTAAGATTTTCTCCCAGTTTTGCCGTTCCGCTCTGCTCTAATTCATGGCCGGCTTTCTCTATTGCTTCTCCTGCTGCTTTCATGGCCTCAGCATCGGCTTTCATCTGTTTGCTCTGTTTCAATTGCTCTACATCGCCTTTTATCTGTGACTTTGCTTCTTCCTGCATTTGCTGACCTTTAACCTGGGAAGCCATACCTTCTTCTTTAAGGTGACTTCCTATCTGTACTACATCTGTCTGTTCAAGGACAGGACATTTTTCTGATTTTTTAACTTTCTTCTGTGGTGCAATATTTGATGTTCTTATATTTTCTGATATCTTCATAAAAGGTTTCCTCCTCTATATATTATACCTGACCAAGTAAAATATTATCATGTCAATATATAAAAGTAAATAATTATTTGTTAACATTTTGTTAAAATTGATAGAGAAAAACATTTTGACTTGGAATTATAAATATTGTACAATATAGTTTAAAATATTATACTTATAGTTTGTATCGTGAAGCATAACGGGAGGATAATAGCTATTTTAATAATTTGACAGGTTTGTTTTTTTACTGAATTTCTATGAAATTCCTGATAAAAAATTATTTTGAAATCTATAAAAGGACATATACTCGCTTTCAGCCAGTTGATGGGAACCTATAAAAGATAAATTATCTATAATAATTTCTTAAGGAGAGATTATATGAGCCATAGTAAGCTTAAAGATTATCAGAAACAGTTATTTGAATATGATTATACACTGAAAAAAATAGATAATATATTGATTTCTACCAGATTGCCCCAGGAAGAAAGAGACCATTATCAGATGAGCCGGGAAGCATGTCAGAAGGCAAAAAAT
>JBEHWP010000859.1:0-2941 GCA_040217665.1 Vulcanimicrobiota bacterium | reverse complement strand
ACTTCTTATGGTGTTATGATAGATACGGGCAAGAAAATGAATGATTATTTCCTGGGAATTACACCATCAATACAGAAATTTCTTGGTTCTATAAAACCTGGCAGTGATTCTTCTGTTGTTGTATTTTCAGATTCTGTATTAAAAAAGACGGATCTTTCTGGTGATAAAAAGGATGTCCGGAAAATGTTGGCAGATGTTAAACCTTCCGGAGGTTCTGCTATATATGACTCAACAATGGAAACCATAAGGATATTAAGAAAATCTGAGAAGAGGAAAGTTATAATATTATTTACGGCAAATATAGATGAGAATATTGAAGGAACAGGGCCGGCCAGTAAATATAAGCTTGAAGATGTATTAAGAGAATCAAGTAATAATAACTGTCTGATATATATTGTTGCCGTAGGTCCATGGGCAGATCAATATCTCCTTATAGATCTGTGTGACAGTACGGGCGGAAGGTTTTATGCTGCACCGGATACAAAATCTATTGATGATTTACTAAAGATTATAGCCTTTGATCTTACCTATATGTATAATATAAAATATAAGTCCTTAAACCTGGCAAGAGATGGTAAATGGAGAGAGGTAAAAGTCACAATTAAAGATAAGCCCGGTTATATAATAAACTTCCGTAAAGGTTATTACGGGGCAAAATATTAAAACTCGATTCTATTTTTTTACTGGATTTATATTAGAACCGTAACGCGTAACGAGTTACGCGTTACGACCATAACCATTGGAATAGTTAACGTTATAAGCACTCTAAATGTTTAAAATGGTAAACCCGGTATATCCGGGCCGGGTAATTTTTGAATAAAGTAATTTTTTATTTTATTTCTCACCCTTCCTTTTATTTCATCCTGCCTCATTTCTATCAGATTAATAAATTTATCCAGGTAATGAAGTTCCCTGTCGGGAGTAACAAATACCGATGTGTTTGCCCTTATAGTATTTAATATCCTCTTTCTGTCTTCTGAAGATAATTCTACTTCTCCTTCCTGAACACTCAATACAGTAATAGTTTTTTCTGTGTTCTCTTCTTTTCCCTTATAATCTTCATCAACATAAACATTCATCTGGAACTGTGTACCTCTTACACTTGCCACAGAGGTAGGTGTTTCAACTTCATAATCCTGTTCTTTCCCGGTAATTTTATTCACAAAAACTGAAATAGTTCCAATAACAATTTTAAAAATAGAACAATTTTTATTATCTTCTGTTACAAGAGTTTTGAGCTGAAACGTTGTATTTGCCTGTATATGAATAAGGCTTCCATCGGAGAATTCCAGGTGGGCCAGAGATTCATCACCTGTCTGGACAATATCTCCTGCACCTGTTATTTCACTTTTTCCCTCACGAACATTTATGACCAGGCTGTTTCTCTGAATGTTTACAGAACCTTTATCATTGAACAAATTACCTTTAAACGCTTCTGCTCCATAAGAAGCATTTATTAAAGACAGGAAAAAAAGCAAAGAAATAGATATAATTGATTTTAACATGATAATCATCCTTTCTGTCTTATTGCTGAAACAGATGAAATTATAATTATTATATTACAGAAAATATGCCATAAAAGCAATATTGATCTATTTTATAATTCTATATTATGTTATACTGAATACGGTAACAGGTAAAAGAGTATCCATAAAAAGCTTCTGCCTGGCAGGCTCTGGAGAAGAAAAATTAGTTTTTTATATGGAATAAAAATTAAATAAGGGTTAATTTATTGTCTGGAAAACAAATTATATAAGGGAAATGATTTTTCTTCGTAAGAGTCTGTCAGGCAGAAGCTGATAAAATTGTTACGAACTTATCTGGATCGGTAATAATTATAGTAACAGATAAATTACTAAACGACATTTTATTTGTTGTGACGGGTGACGCGTGACAGGAGCAAAATCTCATGTCTACAGAGGTAAGAATAATTGAATGGTGAGTAAAGTATGGCAATTAAAGGAATAGATGATTGTGGATATGTTAAGTAATGACAATATTAATTTATTTAAAGAGCTTGTAACTCTTACCTATGGTACAGAAGAAGAAATAGATAGAAGGGCTAAAGAACATAAGTTATACTCTATAATCATAATAAAACCTGTGGAACAGGTAAACGATACTATTATAGAACATTATTCCATGGAACTTAAAGGAATAGGCATAAATAATTCTACATGGGATGAAACACTCTGGGCTTTCAGGGCTACCGTAAACGGGACAGCTATAGAAAAGATAAAAGAAAAAGGTTTTATTGTTCTCCTGGACAGGAAAATAGAAGTTGTTCCTCTGTCTTCACCACCATAATATACTCTTAAATACAAGCCCTACAAATCTCAGGGGATCTTTTATAGGATTCATCTTACTCTTCTCATCTCCATATATTGTCTTCACCGGAACTGCACCTATTTTATATCTTCTTCTTCCTGCCCTTATAAGAAGCTCACTTTCCAGATTAAATCTATTGGAAACAAGAGGCATATTCTTTAATACTTGTTGTTTTATAACTCTGTAACCTGATTGGGTATCCTTTATCCAGGTAAAAGCAAGAATACTTACAATTAGAGAACATGTAAAATTTGTAAAGATCCTGATGAGTGGCATACCTGTACCCAGTTTACTTCTTGTTCCTATAATTATATCATAACTCAGAAGAGCTTCAATCAGTGCCGGTATTTCCTCTGGATCATGCTGTCCGTCGCCATCTATGGTAACTATAGCATCATATTGATTTTCTATAAAATAAGAAAATCCGGTTCTCAGAGCACCGCCTTTACCTTTATTTTTATCATGTCTTATATACAGGGCATCAGTTTTTTTTACTTCTTCAGAAGTCCTGTCCGTTGAACAATCATCAACTACAAGTACTGTATTTACATGTTTTTTTGTACCTTCAATTACTTCTTTTATATGCTTCTCTTCATTATAAGCACATATAAGG
>JBEHWP010000858.1:0-2942 GCA_040217665.1 Vulcanimicrobiota bacterium | reverse complement strand
AGTGATCCTGAAATAATGGCAAAAAAAGAAAAAAGGGTAAAGGAACTCTATGAAACAGTTGAGAAAAGTATGGATGCCTATGAACAGGCTGTTATGACGGAAGAAGAAAAAAAGGATCTTCAGGATCTCAGGAAAGGTATTGAACTGTATTATAAACAGGCAGAGATTATGATGGATTTAGCAAGACAGCAGAAAGTCAAAGAAGCCTATGCTGTTGTCGACGGAAATGCAGATAAAATAAATGAAGATGCCCAGGATGCCCTCAGAAAGATGGTGGAATATAATAAGGCTAAAGCTGCAGAAATGGCACAGAATAATAAAGATTTAATGAAAAAATCTATCAATATGATGATTTTCTCTGTAATATTCGGTTTTCTGGCAGGTATTATTTTTAGTTTTATGCTGATAAAGAATATTTCCGGTATAATTAATAGTTTATTGAATGAAACAAAATATCTGGCTACTTCTGTCAGAGATGGTAAGCTTAAAATAAGAGGAGATATTAACAAAATCAATTTTGAATTCAGGCCGATTATAACAGGAATTAATGAAATTATTGATATTTTAGAAGAGATTATGAGGAATATAACATGCAGTACAAATTCTTTTATTTCTGAGGCAGATAATCTGAAGTCCATTTCTACTATAATGTCTCAGAATGCAGATGAGTTATCAAAGCAATCTGAAAGTGCTTCTTCCGGTTCAGAAGAAATATCCAGAAATATAGATAATATAGCTTCTGCTACAGAGGAATTAAGTACAAATCTGACTGTTGTTGCCACATCTATGGAAGAAATGTCAAAAAGTATTCTGGAAATTGCAAAAAATACGGAAGAATCCAAAGATATTGCAAATAAAGCTTCCAGTATAGTAAGTAAATCAAAAGCAAATACGGAGATTCTCGGAGAACATGCAAAAGAAATAAGTAAGGTAATAGATTTGATTACAGATATAGCGGAACAGACAAATTTATTGGCTCTGAATGCTACGATAGAAGCTGCCAGAGCAGGAGAAGCAGGTAAGGGATTTGCTGTCGTGGCAAATGAAGTGAAAGAGCTTGCAAAGCAAACAGGTACTTCTGCAAGCAGTACGAGAGAAAAGATTGATGCCATTTACGGAAGTATACAGTATACGATGAAATTTATGGATGAAGTATTCCAGGTTGTTCAGCAGATTAACAGTATAGCGACAATTATTTCCTCTTCTGTGGAAGAACAGAGTATTACCAGCAGAGAAATAACACAGAATATAAACCAGGCTGCCCTGGCCTCCAATGATGTATCGGAAAGTGTAAGCAAGGCATCCAGTACACTTAAAAATGTAACATATAATGTTATATCTGCTTCAGAAGCTGCACGTAATACAGCCCATGAAGCAGGCAATACTAAAAAATCTTCGGAACATTTATCTGAACTTTGCAATAATTTAAATAAATTGTTAAGTCATTACAGTGAGTCTTGAGTCGTGAACAGTGAGTAGGGGCGTTTCATTAAACGTCCTTATGTGAAAGGTGACCTGTACGGGATCAGGGTAATGAAATATCTATAATATTTCCTGTATTTTCGTTTATGTCCTGTAAAGACCTTACAGTTTTATACAATATTCCGGCTGATTCTACAGATTTTGCTTCTTCCTTTAATATTATCCCTATTTCTTCAATATCTTTTGCAGGAATATATATGTAATCTTTATATATAAAGGATTTTTTATAAAAAGATATGTCATTTACGAATATTGACGGGTAATAAAAATTTATATTTTTATCATTTCTTATCATTTTCAGGGAAAAATCTTTCATTAGATATTCCAATGGAATAAAAGCCTCTTTACCTGTAACGGAATATCTGTAAATAATACCTGCAAATATTAATTCTTTTTTATTATAGTCATGGATAAAATTTATACCTGTTTCTTCAGAGAAAAAACTGGCTGACATAAGGCCTGTATCATTTATCAATATAATTTTGTTTTCTGCCGGCTTATGGTTAAAATAAATGGATTTTGTATTTTTTTTGCTATATTTTTCAGATATTAATTCATCAACAGTGAGAAAATTCAGTTTATTTTCTTTGATTATATCCTTGAGCGCTTCCGGCGTATCGCCGCATGTATCATGAAATACTGCCACCCCTCCTTTTAATGATTCATAATTAAATCTGTCTATAATCCAGGATTTTCCCAGATTACGCCAGTCCTCACTATCTATCTGCCAGAGAATAAGTTCTTTACCTGAATCGTAAATAAGTCGTTCCACTGAATCATTATACTCACCCCAGGGAGGCCGGATATATTTAATGTCATAGTCATACCCCAGAGCATTATTTACTGCTTTTTCTGTCATAGCAAGCTCTTTTAATATTGTATCGTGATTTGATTTTTTCATATTTATATGGTTATATGTATGATTCCCGACAGTATGACCTTCTCTGACAATTCTTTTTATAATCTCCGGGTATGTAATTACTCTGTTACCTTTTACAAAAAATGTTGCCTTTATATTATTTTCTTTCAGTATATCCAGTATATGAGGAGTAATATTCGGATCAGGGCCATCGTCAAAGGTAAGAGCTATTTGGCCGGGAAACATATCGTAAAAGGAGATTCCATAATGAACTTCAGCCATAGAATTACCGGTCAGACTTATAACTATTATAATGATAAAACATATATAGTTCATAATACGTAATGCGTAATGCGTGATGCGTGATGCGAGTAACGAACTTTACGCATTACGCATCACGCATTACGCATTACGATTCCTTAAAATACTTTGCCGAACCTTCCCCATTGAATAACAAAACGACCTTTTGTATTAAATTTCTGTATTCTGTTATTACCTGAATCCGCTACATAAACATATCTTTCATCTGTTCCCATAGCTATACCGTTGGGTCCGGCAAGTTCTCCCGAATTAATTCCATAGGTTCCCCATGTGGATATTT
>JBEHWP010000857.1:0-2950 GCA_040217665.1 Vulcanimicrobiota bacterium | reverse complement strand
TGAGCATAAGCATGTAATAAATTTTTCACGATTCACCACTCACCACTCACCATTTGAATTATTCACCACTATAATAACAATTCCTTTTTGAACTTATGAGTTTGTAAGGAAACTCACAAAGTTAATTGCCTTTTTTTTATTTTATGATATAATTATAAAATTGCTAAAGGAAAGACTATTTTTTAATCTTCTTTACATTTGTTATAAAAGGAGGAGTTTTTTTAGTTTTCGCGAAATCTTAAAGTAATATTTTTCAGTAGATTTAGGAGAGAAGGCTAGAATGCTAACGAAGTCTTGTATTTTAATTGTTGATGATGATCCGGATATTTTGAAATTACTCTCTCTGACACTTCAGAAAAGAGGATATCATGTAGTAACCGTAGGCCGTGGAATTGATGCTATAAAGGAAGTAGAGAGAAATAAATTTAATATTATATTATTAGATTTAAAGATGCCCGGTCTGGATGGTATGGAAACTTACAGGAGAGTAAGATTACTTGATTCTGACGTTACAGTTATCATGATGACCGGTTATCATGATGAAGATGTGCTCAGGCAGGCCCTTAAAGAAGGTGTCTTCAGTGTTGCTCTTAAACCTCTTGACATAGCTAAAATGGTCAGTCTTGCAAACCTGAAATTAATCAACGTCTTCTATGATATGACATCAGATGAAATCAGTGAAATAGCAAATATAACTACTGAATGTAAATTTTCACCTAAAGAAGTAATATTTATACCGGACGATACTGCCGATGCAGTTTATTTTTTAACCAACGGACGGGTAAAACTTTATCAGATTTCTTCGGAAGGAAAAGAGATAACGCTGGGTATATTACAACCGGGAGATATTTTCGGCGAAATGGAAACACTCGGACAGAGCAGACGTGAAGTTTTTGCGGAAGCCATGGATACATGTTATGCCTGTAAAATTGATAAAAAGCCTTTTGAAAAAATGATTCAGGAAAAGCCTAAAGTAGCATTGAAACTTATACAGGTTATGGCCAGACGATTTCAACAGGCTCAATCAAAAATAGAAGATATGGCTTTTCGTGATGTTACAGGAAGACTGTCCAAACTAATACTCAAGCTTGCAGAGGAATTTGGCGAACATACATCAAAAGGTATAAAGATAAGTGTAAAGCTGACCCATAGAGATATAGGCAATATGATTGGTGTTTCAAGAGAAACTACTACTTCTACATTGAATAATTTCAAGAAACAAAGATTTATAGACTTTAGCAGAAGATATATTACGGTTCTGGATAAAAAAGGATTGGAAAATCTTATTTGACCAGGATTTAGAGAAAAATTATGGAAAGGTAATTTATATAAATAATTTATGGTAGAAAAAAACTGGGAAGATGAGATTAAAAAAGTAGATATACATATATTATCAGGTTTTTCTGCATCAGGTAAAACTCTTGCTAATAGATTTCTTGAAGAACTGGGATTTATCACAATTTCTCCTACTTCTCCTGATGATATAACTCATGATGTTAAATCTCTTGTCACAAGAGGTATTAAAAAAATTGTTGTTAATGTTGATATCAGAACTTATATAGCCAGTTGTCTTGAAAGCGAAAAATTTCTTTCTTCTTTCAACAGAGCACTTGAGGAACTCTTCAATCCTTCTGTAATGTTTTTAAGCTGTTCAGATGAAGTACTTATAAGGAGATTGAGCAAGGAAGGCCGTTCTCTTCATCCTCTGTCTGCCATTTTAAGTATGGACATATCGGTGGAGGAGGCTCTTTCACTTGAAAAAAGAATATTAATGCCGATAAAAGAAAAGGCCAGATTTATTATAGATACTACTCTTACAAGTGTGTGGGGATTGAGAAGAAAGATTTTCGAAATTTATACATCTCCTACTGATTTCAGCGATAAATTTACCAGATATTTTCTCTCAGATAGTGTCCATTATGATCAGGTATTACTGGACGTTGCAAAGAACATAGTTAAAAAAGTAATTTCCGAAGTAAAGCCGTTGTTACTTTTTGATACGGCCCGTTCCGGTGAAAAAGTTGAAAATCTTCGTGAAAAAGACCCTGAAGATGAAACAAGAAAGATTGATATTATAGCAGAACAGGAATATATTATTGGTCTTGAAAATAATGTAGGCGTACCATATCTATTGCTTACCGAAGAATCCGGTGAGATTGAAGTCGGTAAATCAAATCCTGATTTAATGGTTTTCGTAGATCCTCTGGACGGAACTGATCTTGCTATAAGAAGAATACCTCTATGTGCTACTTCTATATGTTTTTATTCTAAAACTCTCGGGGAATTCCTGGCTTCTGTAGTGGGGGATATTTTTACCGGTATTATTTATTATGCAAGCAAGAGCCAGAGCGGTGCATATATTGAAGGTAATGATTATGGACCTATAAGGATTTTTCCGTCCCGGGTAAAATCTCTTTCCGATGCTTTTATAGCCAATTTTGCCATAAAGCCTCAGAGACTGGTTTCTCTTGGAGAACAGAAGAATTTAATCCTTAAATCTCTCAGGATTTTTAATAACGGAGGACCTCTTGAAATATGCAGAGTTGCGTCAGGAGATACAGATGCTCTTGTTGAGTTTAATAAAGGTTTTGCCGGTTATGATTTATACTCAGGTGCTTTTATTTTATCTAAAGCAGGCGGAATCTGTAATCGTCTGGACGGAAAACCTCTGGAAGTCAGTGAAGATGTTAATTACAGGCAGAAATTTATTGCTGCCTGTAATGGAGAATTATTTTCCAGTATTAAAGAAATACTGGTTTAATGAAAATTTATTAATTAAAGAGTATAAGAATTTTCATTTTTAATGTCGTAAAATTAATCTTTTAGGATAATTTATTTAAAGGGAGTTAATCTAAATAATTAAAAAATCCCTGCATTACGCATTATACGTTACGCGTTACGAATAAAAATCTTTAATTTTGTCGATAGTTTTTCTTATTTGGAAGGATTT
>JBEHWP010000856.1:0-2959 GCA_040217665.1 Vulcanimicrobiota bacterium | reverse complement strand
AAGGCAGTACATTTTTTATTACAAAATTCTCTGTATCAAAAATAATTACACTTTCATCTTTTTCACATGTTATAAAAATCCTGTCGCCCGAAGTGGAAACAGATGCACGAGATGGTGACATATGAAGTTTTGCAGGACTTCTGCCTTCTTTAAAATCTTCTATTCTGATAAAAGACAGATTTTTAAGAATATCATTAAAAACATAAATAAACTTTTCATCTGCAGACATCATAATAAATATAACACCTTTACCAAGTTTTTTTTCCCTTAAAATTTCCCTTTTATTTATATCTATTTCATACATTACGCTGTTTACCGGACTGTAACAGTAAAGGGTCTTATTTCTTTTGCAACAGGTCACAGGGCCGGCATTCTGCGGTAATGTTATAAAATCTCTGAATTTATTATCATGAAGATTTAGCTCAGAAATAACCTTGCTGGAACCTGATGTGAGATAAAGAAAGGTACCTGTCCTGGGTAAATTAGAAATATAACTGGAGCCGACACTGATACAGTAAGAAAGTATTAAAATAAGAACTATAATAGATACTATCCCGTAACCGGAAGCTATAAAAGGATTTTTCACCTTGAAATCAGTTATGATTTCTTCAACCTTTTCCTGAGATATGGCAGGAGGAGGTGGAGGGGGCGGTTCCTTTGCTTCTTCTTCCTGTTTCTTTATTTCTTCTTCCTTCTTTTTCAGTACCGAAGAAAGATCCAGTTCATGGAGATCCATTTTTTTAATAAGTTTTTTTACTGCCTCTATATCAGGCCTGTCATCAGGGTTAATGGCAAGGCATCTGTCTACAAAACGCTGAACCTTTTCTGAGACAAACCTCTTATGTTTTCTTAAAGGTTTGAACTCATAGGGGTGTTCTTCAGGGTCAACGCCTGTAAGCATATAATAAACTGTTACGCCCAGGGCAAAAATATCCGCTTTTGTATTGGTAAAATCCACTCCCCTCTGTTCAGGAGCAGCATAACCTAAAGTGCCACGGCTCTGAATGGTTCCGTCTTTATCTGTATCGAAGAAACTGCCTATTCCGTAATTTATGAACTTTATACTTCCGTCAAGAGCCATCATCACATTTGAGGGTTTCAAATCTCCGAAACCTACAGGGAAAGGTTTTTTATTGTGAAGATAATCAAGAGCTTCACAGATCTTTTCCATTATACTGAAAATTGTTTTTACCGGTATAGGAGTTCCTTCTTTTACATAGACTTTGAGCATTTCTTCGAGGGTATTTCCATCAATATACTCCATTACAGTAAAAAATCTTACCTCTTTCCCCTGAACAACAGAGAAATAATCATATATTCTGGAAAGATTAGCATGGTCTACATCTTTCAGGAAAGACGTCATTCTCTCAAGTCTTTTCAGAGCATCAATGGTAATTTCTTCTGAAATACCTTCTCCGGGAATATACTGTATTTCTTTTATAGATTTTATCTTTTTCCTGTCATCTTCTTCTCTGAGGTCCTTTACTTTATAAAGTACTCCGTTTATATCTTCATAGATTTTATCTATTATTTCATACCGTTCAGATAAAACATGTCCTTCTTCGAAAGGTTTTAATACAGGTGGGCCTTCCGGTTTCTTTTTATAAGAAGAAATTTTCTTTTCTTTCCAGTCGGGAGGAAGAATTTCATCTGATTTAACACTTCCCCCTTCAGAACTGGGAAGTTCGTAATCGGAGGCAAGATCTATATATCCTCCTTCCATTACTTCTCCATTTACTTCTTCCTTTACTTCTTCAGGTGTTTCCACTATCTCTACTTCATTCTCAATCACTTCTGCCGGTTCCGGAACAGTTTCTTTTTTCTGAACTTTTTTGATTATAATTTTTCTTTTCTTTCCGTCTGCCCGGGATTCCAGATATTCTTCAAGTTTATCTTTCGATAATCTTTTTGTACTGTATTTAACACGTTTTGTTACTGCCTCTTTAATCAGAGGACGTTTTTTTCTTACAATTCTCCTTTTACCTTCTTCCGTATGTTCAAGAATCTCTTCAGAAGGGGAATCTTCATCTGTATCAGAAATTTCTCCTGATTTCTCCATATTTTCAGGATTCACAAATTCTTTACTGTCACTCATAATATGATTTTGATGCTCCTCAAAAAACAAGTTTCTACAATAAAATTATAACAAAATTACAGTAATAATAAAAGTAATTTGCTTACCTTTTTATTAAGTTTTAATAAAAAAATTTACAAAAACTGATCTTTTAAATTTACACTTTCCAAAACAGGTAATAAGAATCATGACGCGTGACACGTAAGGTATGCCTGATCACTCTTCACTTTTCACAACTCACATTTTTTTACGTAACAGTCTCAGAGAATTAAAAATAACAAGAAGAGAAGCGCCTGTATCTGCAAGTATTGCCATCCACAGAGTAGCAATTCCTGCCAGAGCCATAGCCATAAAAAGAGCTTTCACGGCTATGGCAAAATACAGATTTATTTTTATTATAGCCAGAGTATTTCTGGAATGTTTTATAAGCCATGGCAGTCTTCCGAGTTCGTCTGACATAAGGACTATATCGGCTGCTTCAATAGCTACATCACTTCCTATATCGCCCATGGCAATACCCAGAGTGGCAACTGCCATGGAAGGGGCATCATTAACACCGTCTCCAACCATAGCCACATATTTAAAGTCCCTGACCATTTCTTCTACATTCCTGACTTTATCTTCAGGAAGGAGGGAAGCTTTAAAATCATCAAGACCGATAGCACCGGCAACATGGCGTGCCGTTCCTTCATTATCACCGGTTAACATTACTATTTTTTTTACTCCCACGTTTTTAAGAGATTTTATAACAGATACAGTATCGGATTTTATCCTGTCTGATATAGAAATAAGACCGCATACATCTTTTTCATTACCTATTACCAGTACAGAATGACTGTCTTTTTCCATTTCTTCTATTTTCTTATTTACAGAAGAATCGTCTGA
>JBEHWP010000855.1:0-2965 GCA_040217665.1 Vulcanimicrobiota bacterium | reverse complement strand
TCTCATCATGACTATTTCTCTGCATTTTGACGAAAGCTGTTCGAGAGATGCTCGAACAACCCTGGCTTCTTCCAGTTTTAAAAAGGTCTCTTCCGGTTTACCGAAACTGGCGGGGCACAATGGCTTATTCAGGTCGGACGTGGATTTATATTCAACATCTTCATAAGAAATACTGTCTTTATCACATTTTCTCTTTACAGTAGTTTCCTTTCTAAGGGCCGATATACACTTGTTCTTTGTAATTCTCTGTATATAAGTCAAAAGGGTTGATTCGCCTTTAAAGGCTTTCAACCCTTTTATTAAATCCAGAAAAACATCCTGTACTATTTCTTCTATAACACCATCGGTAAAACTCCATTTCCTCCAGGAAACGATCTGTTTTATACGATTATGATAGAGTGAGTAAAATTCACTCCATGCTGTCTGGTCACCTTTTAAACACCTGTCTACAAGTTCATTATCATTCAGTGACATAGAGAAATCTCCCTGCACCTAATCCAATGGAGGGAACCAGTCATTATCTCTATGAGCCAGGCATATTCTGTGTCCTGCTTCATTCATAGCATCAGATAAAGCTTCCTCTGCCAGGACAGTTAATTCTTCAGCATCTCTTGTATCAAGAGGGAAGTTAGAAATACCGGTTTTCAAAAACATATTTGTGTCAGCATAAGCTTCCATTGCCAGTAATTTCTGTTCAAAAACCTTCTGTATTCTTTCACCAATCATAACTGCACGTTTTTTACTGGTTTCAGGCATTAAAACTACAAAACAATCCTTCTTAACTGTAGCTATTAAATCTACTCTTCTTAAACTGTTACAAAGGAGAGAAGAAAACTCTATACATATCTGCTCGAATTTATCCTGACCATAGTTAGTTTTTATTTCATCCAGTTTTTCAATTCTCATCATCATAAGAGAACAGGAACTTCTAAATCTTTTTGCCCTGAATATCTCTTCACTTATTCTTTCAAGAAGGTATCTCTCATTATAAAGTCCTGTGAGTATATCCTTCAACGCAAGTTCTTTGAAATTTGTAAAATAAGTGAATGAAGGCTCTCCTTCAACAAGAATTCCGTCATGACATGCAAATAATTTAATCATATCAGAACCTGATAAAGATGATGATTTATAACAATCTATTACAATAGAGTCATTTTTATCCAGAAATGAAGAAATCTCTTTTTCATATAATAATATCTTATCTATAGAGGGAGAATTATTAAACAACCAGTCTGACTGAACTATAAATCTGGCTTTTTTAAAACCTTCACCTTCAAGCTTCTGAATAATATCCTGAAAAGCCGGAATCACTCTGTCCGGTTCTTTAATATCAAGAGGATAAATTTCTGCGGAAAAAGAGCTTTTCTTTTCTTCCTTTATCTCGTCAGTATCTTCTTCTCCGTGCGGTTCTTCTATTTTTATGAGGTCAAGTTTTTCTTTAATCTTCTTTACAAAAGAGCTGTCTCCCAGAAAAAAACATTTCTCCTGATTGCCTGAATTAAACAATAAAGCAGCAGCTGTAATAAAATATTCATCGTGAGAATATAAAAAAACAGGATGAACACCGTTTACACGTTCACTTCTATTACCCCAGGATAAAAGAAAATTAGACATATAACCTCCACCTTTTCGAAAAAATAGAGAAAAACTATCCTGGAAAAAGCCCGTTAATTTTTTAAATTATTTAGATAAACTGACTCTACTTAATTTTCATTTAAAGCTTTATTTAGCAACATTTAAAATGAAAATTCCTATACCTTTAAAATAATAATCGGGGCGAGAGGACTTGAACCTCCGGCCTCATCCTCCCGAAGGATGCGCGCTACCAACCTGCGCTACGCCCCGTTAGAAAAGATATTCTATATGTCTGTGAAGATCTCCTCCTAGATTATAATAGAAAATATCATAGTACGAAAATAAAGTCAAGCGGTAAAAATTATGAGCATACAGGATATTTTATGTCAACTTATCATAGAATAAGGATTTAACAGGGATTCATATAAAATTTAAGAGTCAAAAAAATTTCCAGTCTGTCCACTGAGCTTCATCACAGGTTTTAAATCTGTTTTATATATACCTTCTTCCAGAAAACCGACAGGTCTGGAGAAATGTTTTTCTGAAATTATTAATGGTTTTGCCGCGGGAGAATAAAGATTATGACACATAAAAACTTGACATAAAGCCAGATAATAAAAATAATTCATTATAGAAGAAATAGAATGACTTTCTTTAATCTGAAGTTCTTCACAGAGATAATACATTAATTTAAAAAGAAACAGATTATTCAAATTATTTACAGTTCTCGGTTGAAATTCAACATGTTCCGACATTACAGGTTTTTTAAGAAGAGGTTTAAATATTTCCGAAACTTCTTCTTCTAAAGGGGTAAACACAAGGGAAGATTTTGAATGAAAAACAAAAGAATCTTTTTCTGTTTTATAAAGTTCATCATACTGTTCTTCAGGTTGTTCTGAAAACTGTTCTTCCTGCTGCATCATGTCTTCCGGAACAGTTTTTTTTTCCTTTTTTCTAAATCTATTCTTAAGCTCTTCCCTTGCTGCAGGAAATCTATTTAAATCCAGTTTAGCTATGCCTATTTCAACAGGTTTCAACGGTTCCATACAATCAGTCCTGACATATTTAACTCTCTAACCGACATGACCGGCTCGGTTACAAGCAGATATGAAAATTAACAGGCAGTGAAACATAAGACTTTATCATTTTCATATAAATATTTTCTGCCATAGATATTTTAACCTTAAAAAAACATACAGTCAACATCGATAATTTCCCAACTTATATTGGATTAAAGGAAAATTTCTGGTATAATGTATATGAGAATTTCATTAATTTAATATTAACTATACTTTTGCAGATGTTAAAAACTGAAAAATAATCTATTCAATTTTCAGGTATCAGGTGTTGGTTCAGGAAGATTAAAACCCAGAACCTACTTAACTATAAA
>JBEHWP010000854.1:0-2978 GCA_040217665.1 Vulcanimicrobiota bacterium | reverse complement strand
GGTTATGGAATATATAGACGGTGAAGACCTTGTAGCCAGTTATGAAAGTAATATTGATTACTGGTCCGTTCAGGTAGTTCTAAAACTCGCCATAGAATTATGTTCCATGTTTGAATATCTCCACGGCCAGAATCCTCCTGTTATATTTAAAGATTTGAAGCCTCAGAATATAATGATAGACAGATCGGGAGAATTCAGGCTTATAGACTTTGGTATTTCAAAATATTACGGAAGTAAAACTATGCCGGCAGCAAGAGCAGTAAGCGCAAATTTTTCATCTCCTGAACAGTACACTTCCATAGGTACCGATATGAGAAGCGATATTTATTCTATTGGAGCCACATTATATTACCTGTTTACAGGAGATAAACCTCTTGATGCCGTAAAACGTATGATATCGCCCGGTGAATTCAAAAAGCCTGCCACTCTGAACCCGTCTGTTACGGAAGAGCTGGAAGCTGTAATCCTGAAAGCAATGGAACTAAAAAAAGAAAAACGTTATCAGAGTGTAAATGAAATGAAAAGGGATTTTGAAAAAGTTGCTCAGGCAAAAAGACAGGAGACGCCTTCTGTTATGCCTGCAACTGTTCCGGTAGCTTTTACAGGAATATCCGAAGACAGACCCTCTTCTTATCCCGAAGATAAATCCACCAATTATGTTATCAAATTTGCTCCTGAAGATAATTCTGTTTCCGATAAAAATAAAAATAAAAAAAATATTTCAGGAAAAATAAGATCCTTATTACCTGCAATCATATTAGTTATGATATTTCTTTTAGTGGTTATTATTAAGATATTCAGTAATAAATAGTGAGTAGTGAAGTGGCGTTTTATTAAACGCCCTGATGGGTTAAATATGCATCACGCATCACGCACCACGCTATTACCCCTCCGGCAGGGTGAAGAAAAATTTAGTTCCTTTCCCTGTTTCACTTTCCAGTCTTATATCGGAACCATGTCCTTCCAGATATTGTTTTATAATATAGAGACCCAGACCTGTACCGGTTTTTTCCCCTGTAACCTGGGTGAATTTCTGAAAAAGTTTTCCCTGCTCATGTCCGGCAATGCCGCATCCTGTATCAGATACTTCAAAATCCACTCTTTCCTCTTTATTGTATGCAACGATATTGATAAATCCTTTTTTTGTATAACGGAGAGCATTGGTTATAAAATTTTGAAATATTTGTCTTATTTTTTCTTTATCTCCATAAATAAGAGTTCCTTTCTGGCAGGTAAAATCCAGTGCAATCTCTTTTTCTAATGCTGCAGGCATAAAGGTTTTTTTCAGTTCTGTCAGTAAATCTTCAAGAAGAAACTTTTCAAAATTATAGGTCATTTTACCTGTTTCCAGCCGTGATGAAGCGACTATATTATTGATAAGGTTAAGCATAATGTTACCTGAATATCTTATCATATTTATACATTCACGTTTTTCTTCTTCCTCTAAATCACCTTCTAAAAAATTTGTAAAGTTCATAATGGCTCCAAGAGGATTTTTTAAATCATGAGTAAGAATGGAAATAAATTCTTTTCGCGTTCTTTCTATTTCCTCTCTCATAAGTTTACGTTCCGTAATATCCCTAAGGGTTATAAGTATTACTATCCGTTCATCTGTCCAGTTAATCATTCCTGCAGTTACATCCATTGAACATACAGAACCGTCTGAACGGATAAATTTCTGTTCTTCTATAACAGAATCATAGATATTGATTTTATCTATATCTTTACTGTTTTCAGAGGGCAATAAAGATGAATAGTTTTTACCTGTTAAATCCTCATAACCAAGGACATGTTTAACTGCTGAATTTACCCATATAATTTCCCTGCTTTTAGGATCAATAATTATGATTACATCAGAAAGCTCATTACATATTCTTTCATATCTGTCCTGCTTTGTTTCTCCCATAATCTTCTCCTCTAATCTCGATAAGATTATTGTACATCGACTCATATGCAACTGAGCCGGTATATATCAAAAAAATATCATTTAAATTATTTCCTGTAGGACCTGTTATAAAAAGTTCTCCATGATGTTTTAAAAAATTATAAGAATCATAATTATCTATGGCTTCTGTTAATCCTTCTGTATCTTTTAATCCTCTGTGAGAAAATCCTCCGCTCCCGTCAGTAGGGCCGTCTGTACCATCTGTTGAGGCAAACATGGCACATGTGTCAGGATGTTCGGGAATAATATCTCTCGTATAAAGAAGTGCTAATTGCTGATTTCTTCCTCCTTTCCCTGAAACAGGAGGTATTTTAAAGGTTACCTCTCCTCCCAGTATGAGTAATGTTTCTTTTGAGTAACCTTTTATTAATTCCTTCAGCCCTTTAATAAAGTTTTCACCTGTGTCTGTTGTAAGAGGTGTTTTTATATATACTGTATTAAAACCTTCTTTTTTTGCTTCATCATTCAGTATATGGCAGAATGTTTCATTGTCAAGAATGATGTAATTTATATGACATGGGTGACATGTGACGGGTAACGCGTGACGGGAGGACAGATTCTTATCTGTAAGTGTACTGTCATAGCAGTTTATGGTCTGTTTAAATATATGATCATCAGGAAAAGGAGTTTCCGGGATTTCTCCCTTTATTCCATTACGAATAAGATTTTTTATTGAAAGGGGAATTTTATCTGAAAGATCGTATTTTTCTATAATATCCGAGCAGTCTTTAAATGTTGAAATATCTCCGCATGTCGGGCCTGACGCAATAGATGAAATATCCGAGCCAATCACATCTGAAATAATAAGGGATATAAATGGCGCAGGATAAGCAATCCTGGCAAGACCTCCTCCTTTAATCTCAGACAGATGTTTTCTTATTATGTTTATTTCCTGAATATTTGCTTCTGTTTTTATAAGTAAATCTGTCATTATCTGCATATCGGAAAGAGTTATACCTTTCCGTGGTTTTTCAATAATTGCCGACCCTCCTCCGGAAATAAGAAAAATAATCAGATCATCAGGTGAAGCTTT
>JBEHWP010000853.1:0-2986 GCA_040217665.1 Vulcanimicrobiota bacterium | reverse complement strand
AAATTATATAGACGCAAAATATTAACAGTCTGCAAAACCAGTTTGCCACACAACAGGATCATATCTTTTCCGGAAGAGTCCGGACAGGGACAGGTTTTAGAAATGGGTATGAACTTATCTGGAGCAGTACTAAGTAATAATTTTTCCACCTTCTATAATTTGATATCCGTCTATAAAGACATTATTACCGGTACTTACGAAATCGTAATGGATGGAGCTGGCATGTTTTCCCCCGTAAGGTCTGTTTTCACCGAGGGCTATGTGAATTGTTCCAAGAGCTTTTTCCGAAATTGTTCCTGTCATAAGAGGTTTTGCCGCAGGATTTGTTCCTATACCGAATTCGCCGGCTCTTTCTCCGAAAATTCCCAGGTCTGTAATTATCTGTTTTGCCTCTTTTTCATATTTTTTCTCAGATACAATGTCTGTAAGTATACCATCTTTAAAATCAAGTCCGAATTTAAAACCATAACCGCTTATATCAATCATATAAATACCATTAACAGTTTCTTCTACAGGAGATATAAATACTTCTCCTCCTGGAACCTGACAGAAACTTGTCTGAAAACCAAGCCTTCCCTCTTCTTCACATGGTGTTCTTCCTTCAATCATAAAGGTTAATTCTGTACCATAATCAGATGTAATACAAATTTTTTTGCCATTTATCAGAAAAGGAATAACTCTCTTATTTAAATCCCTTATTACCTGGAAATCCATATCTATAGAATTTCTATAAATATTTATTAAAGAATCAAATACTTCTCCTGAAATCATCCTTTTAGTATTTGTATCAAAAGGGTAATCAAGTATAATTCCCGGAACACAGGATAATTGTAGCTGAAAAAGATTTTTTAGATATGTATGTTCAAATAAATTTAAAGAAGAATTTACTGAAAGAAAATTCATGTAATTATCTACGTGAGGAAGTATTATTATTATCTTATCTGCTTTTTTTTCCATATGAAGAAATCGAAAAAAATCTTTAAAAACCGGCATTATCCTTGAAGCAGCAGATACAGGTCCCAGATTTTTTATAAGATTTACCAGTATCTTATCAGACCAGTTTACTACTATATCAATACCATTTACTTTTCTTATCTCTTTCTGAAGAGCTTCTATTAAATCAAAGCAAAACTCATTCCCGCAGATTAAAATATTCTCTTTCTCCCCTGCCATCAAACAATCTCTTATTATTTTTTCTTCCAATCCTCTGTAATACATATAATTTAATTCTACAAACCCCTGCTAAAATCCTATTACAAATAATTTTCAAATCACTCCTTTACTTTTTATCAATGAAATGATAATATAGGTTTATTATTGGCTAAAATAGAGAGGTTTGCCTGAATTTTATGGCTGAAATTATTCATCCTCGTTTTATTGCTAGGAAAGAATTCTTTGGCTGTCTGATTTATGACAGAGATATAGGGGAATATATACCTTTTGACAGAGATGCCACAGAAATCTTTGAACTCAGTGGTAAAAACCCTGTAGATACGGTATACAGTCAATTTTCCGAAAAATTTCCACAGAAATCTTTTAATACATTTATAAAACTCTGTGAAAATATAGAATTGCTGGATCAAAACAGGTGTTTCCTGGGTGTATTTAAAAATAGTACAGAAGCATCCACCTACCTTTATTCTCCCCTGAGAGTACATCTTCAGGTAACAAAAGAATGCCCTCTTGAATGTATACACTGTTTTTCCGACTCAGGAAAAGCTCAGAATAGTGAACTGACATTTAAAGAAATTACCAGATTAATTGATGAAATGGCGAATATCGGAACCTGTGAGCTTACAATCGGCGGCGGAGAGCCATTTTGCAGGTCAGACATGATAGATATAATAAAATATGCCAATAAAAAAGGAATAAATATAAGTGTCTCTACAAATGCTGTTCTGATAAATAAAAAAATAAGCCAGAAGCTGGATACATTGAAACTGAAAAGATTGAATGTGAGCTTTGACGGCGTATCACAGAAAACCTATGAATTTTTAAGAGGAAAAAATACATACAAGAAAGCTCTGAGGGGAATAAAATTTCTGAATGAATATTCTTCTTCCCCATGTTATCTTCATGTTACACTCATGAAACAGAACCTGAGTGAAATACCGGGTCTCATAAGGCTTGCAGAAAATCTTAATTTCGAAGGTATTCAGTTTGATTATGCCCTTCCTATAGGCAGAGCAGCGAACACAGGCTTTACTCTTACATATGAAGAAGCCTGTAATGTAAGAAATATGACACA
Source organism: Vulcanimicrobiota bacterium (assembly GCA_040217665.1). Taxonomy (GTDB): domain Bacteria; phylum Vulcanimicrobiota; class SpSt-956; order SpSt-956; family JAKJGF01; genus CALARM01. The sequence continues at coordinate 738 of JBEHWP010000853.1, read as the reverse complement.
AAAACTTCAGCGCCATACAGCTCTTAAAATAATTATCCCTTCTATTCCGTTTAAAACACAGCATAGAGGAGTATATCATAATTTCGGTTGCATAGGAGGAACACAGGTCTGTTATATTAATTCACAGGGATTCATCTATCCATGCGGCTTTTTCAGCAGTCAGCCTACAAAAGAAAATATAAGAGAAGCCACTCTTAAAGAACTCTGGGATAATGCTCCTCTGCTGAAACTTTTCAGAGAATTTAAAGGGAACCCCACATGCCTTGGCTGTGAAAGCTACAGTACATGCAGAGGAGGATGCAGAGCAAGAGCCCTTTACAATTACAGAAATTTAAATGCCCCGGACCCATACTGTCCTCACTATATGAAATTTTCAAAGTGATGCTTCATAGTGATAACGTAAATTCCACTATTCACCATTCACAACTCACGACTTATGCTTCTTCACTTTCTAACAATTTCCATATTTTTTCAGCTTCCGGTATGAGATCCATTTTCGCAGGAATCCTTTTATGTCCCTGATTATAAAATTTATCCATATAAACATAATTATCTCTTCTGTAATAGACTGTATTTATAGCAGATATACCCATACCGGGGACTACTCCTCTTACTTTATAACCTATATGTTTAAGCATTTTCTGTGTTACTCTGTGATTGGCCACTGCTGCACTCCATGCATATTCTATTCCTGTTGCATCCAGAAATCTGTCATAATATTCCGAATATAAATAAAGG
>JBEHWP010000852.1:0-2989 GCA_040217665.1 Vulcanimicrobiota bacterium | reverse complement strand
TTGCCATAAGAACAGTAGTACCCCTGGAGTTAAGGTCAATAAGAAGCTGGGTTATTTCCCATGATGTATCAGGGTCAAGATTACCTGTAGGTTCATCGGCAAGTATAATAACAGGATTGTTAACAAAAGCTCTGGCTATGGCAACCCTCTGTTTTTCTCCTCCCGACAGTTCATCAGGATATCTGTTACCTTTATTCTCAAGACCAACCGATTCCAGGGCACGGGGGACTTTATAAGAAATCTCTCTCTGGCCTGCTCCTATTACCTGAAGAGCATAGGCAACATTCTCATAACAGGTCTTCTGCGGCAGAAGCTTGAAATCCTGAAATATAACTCCCAGTCTTCTGCGAAGAAGGGGCACTTCATTTACAGAAAGTTTTTCCACATCCCTGCCGTCTACGATTACTTCACCTTCTGTAACCATTTCTTCCCTGTTTATGAGCTTTAGAAATGTCGATTTTCCTGTACCTGTAGGTCCGACAATAAAAACAAATTCACCTTTTGATATATCAATACTTATACCATTGAGAGCCTTTACTCCGTTAGGGTATATTTTACTGACACATTTCATTCTTACTATAATATTTTCTTTATTAAGCTTTTTTGTAAATTCCTTATTAAATTTTTTTGTAACTTTTCTATTAAGCTCTTCAGTAATTTCTTTATTAATTTCTTCAGCAATTTCTTTATTAAGTTCTCCAGGAAGTTTTTCAACAGTTTCTTTATTAAGTTCTCCAGGAAGTTTTTCAAAAGTTTCTTTATTAACTTCTCCGGGAAGTTCTTCAACAGTTTCTTTATTAACTTCTCCGGGAAGTTCTTCAACAGTTTCTTTATTAACTTCTCCGGGAAGTTCTTCAATAACTTCTTTAATATTATCTTTATTATTTTCTTTTTCCACCGATAAACTCCTTTAATATATCGTGAAGGGTGAAGAGTAAAAAAATTTCTACTCACTAAGGACTGAAAGAAAAACAACTCCGGCAAATTCTTAGAACAATCAGTATCCTCGCATCACGCGTTACGCATTACGCATCACGATATAAACTGTAGCTATGATGTAGTTATTTTCTGACAGATCCTAACTACCATGACCGGGTGGTCACAACGAATAATGAGAACCTATTCCTCTCTTCACCCTTCACGATTCTCATATAAATATTAAGCAGAAACACGGCCATTTCCGGAAATTTTGTAAATTTTATTCAACCATGTACAGAAATGAGAATAATAAGCTCCTATGATATTTGTGAGAGCAAGTGCTTCTTCTTCATGATGATAATTATTAATTACCATCTCTACAAGTTCTTCCATAGTAACATCATTATGGTATACGTTATGCATCTTTTCCAGTACATCTTTATCATGAGTTAAAATATGATAAAGAGTCGATTTACCTCTCTGCATCCTGGCCCATATATATAAAATATCCATTATTGCCACAGTTCTTTTCTTCTCATCATTACTATCAAGGAGGGGAAGCAATTCTGTAAAATCTCTTTTTCTCAAATGTTGTATAAGTCTGTATTTTCCTGTTCCTTCAATAATTCCTGCCACTACATCAGACCAGAATTTTGTCTGAACTACTTTGGGAATAGATGGTATACCGATATAATCCAGAAGATAGGAAAAAATAGAAGCAAAGGGGAAAGACAGAATACTCCTGAAAAAATTCATTCTCTTAACACCTTCGGTAAATCCTCTTATGCTGTTATGAGCATAAAGATAACTTCCATTGGCAAAAGCAAGGACAAAAAACCTGGCCCACCTTATAATCGTTTCATCTTTAAGAAATATGACAACCCTTTTATCAAAAATAAATTCGGCACCTCTGAGTAAAGGTACAGAAAATCCTGTCCAGAAAAGGGAATTGGCAATATTTTCAAAATTTATATCTTCAAACCTCCATTCTCTCGGATCAAACCCTGAATTGGATGTAAGATCGGCTATTACATTTCTGATAAAAGTAATGCCAAACCATATAAGCGTATAAAAACCTATTGTCATAGAAGCAGGTACGGCAGCTATCGTTATTTTCATCAGATTTTTCAGTGTCGGGTTGAGATAATCCCAGAATTTTTTCAAATCTACATGGGTGAGATGTTCTTCATCTCCTACAAGATTCTTTTTAAATTCAGAAGCTTTCCCGAGAGATATAATTATATTTCTTAAGTCATCATTTTTTGCGTCCCCTAACAATATATTATTACCGAGAGATATATCTATATCAAAGGGCACCTCTGTATGAGTTTTATAAACATATCCCCTGGAAGAACTTTCCGGGATAGACGTGAGACGAATAAAACCCATACCGGGAATTTTCGGATCGCGGCCTGTCGAATCACTTCCGCACCTTGTCTTCAAAGGATTTTCATGATAATATTCCCAGGATTTAAAGAATTCATCTTCAGGAATATCAGTAATATGACACCTCTCACAGAAGCTTTTCATATCGTCATAAGAACCTCTGTTAATAAGATAGATAAAATTATTCAACATATGATATTCCATAGGATTACGATATATGCTGTCCTGCATATTAAAGGTTTCAACCTGTGTAATATATTTATGGTGTCTTATAATAGTAGTAATTGCATTCTTTATACCCACTTCCAGAGGGTGAATATATACGGTTTCACCTGATGAAGCTCTGAGAGATTTGAGGACTTCTTCTTTAGAAAGGAAAGCAGAATCATAATCAAAAGCGGCTTTATTCTCAAAATATTTCAATCTCAATTTTTCAGGCGTAAGCTCTTCATATTTACTCCTGGCCATTTTATAAAGATATTCAAGGGCATTAAGATCTGTACGGGATTTTCTTTTCTGTTTTACTTCTTCCTGAAATGTCTTGTATTGAGCCTTCAGGGCAAGAATCCTCCTGTGAAGGACAGGTTTCAATCTCCTGTAAAGTAATTCGCCGAGATGTTTCCTTGATGCCTGTCCTTCAAGGACAATACATTTTAAATCTTCCCATAGCAATGGTTTCACTGTA
>JBEHWP010000851.1:0-2989 GCA_040217665.1 Vulcanimicrobiota bacterium | reverse complement strand
AGGCTGAGATTTTCTCTGGTCTCTCTGTATTTCCTGTGATGCCTGCTGTCCCTGAGCCTGTTTCGCCATCTGTCCCTGTCCCATTGGCTGCTGCATACCATGCTGAGGCCCCATACCGGCCATCTGATGTTCCTGTCCTGTTCCGCCGCCTCCGGCACCTTTCTTTTCCCCGTCCATTTCTTTAATACGTTTATCTACGGCATTCAGATGATTGTTGTTATCCTGTGCTGCTTTACCCAGGTCTTTCATGGCATCCTGAATCTGTTCCATTCTCTGTAAACCTTTATCCAGATTATCCTGATTTAACTGGGACAGGTTCTCATTCAACTCTTTCTTCATTCCTGCTTCTTCTTTTTTCTGTCCCATCTGCTGTGCCATCTGCTGAAGCATCTGTGCAATCTGTTTCATCACCTGAGCGATCTGCTGAAGCATCTGTGCAATCTGCTCCATCATCTGTGCCACTGCACGTAGAGCAGCAGCAAGAGGGGGACCCACATAAGGAATACCCTGGACAGCATCTGCCGTTGTATTCAATCCCTGAGCAACCTGTTGAAGCATCTGTGAAACTTTATCAAGTGCTTCTCCTACCTTATTTAAACTCTCTGAGGCCTTTGTCAGATCCTGTTCTTTTTTGGCAAAATCCTGTTCCTGTTTACCGAAATTTTTGGCAAGGTTATCATGTTTTTTTACGTTATTCTCGAATTTTTGATTGTTCTGCATCTGTTCCCTGCCATCTTTAAAGGCCTGTTTTCTGGCATCACCGATTCTACCGTCTTCACCATCCAGCTGATCCCTTTTCCCATATAATGTATCCAGGCTTTTTATATCACCGTAATTGGCATCTCCCGCAGCCATACCTGCATTATTATATGGTGAAGCATAGGTAGCATCAACAGGCATCATATCTTCTCCCTGTCCCAAACGTGCTTTACCCTTCGGGTCCAGAGGAGATGACACTGCCTTTGCTCCTGCCCCTGTAAGAGCCGTTCCCCCTGTCTGCGCATCCTTTGCATAGGGATTACTGGTAAAAATATCCTGAGCACCGGCAGTTGAACCGGTTGCTTCTCCCATCTGTGTACCGGTATTCTGCCTTTCCTCTTTTAACTTCGGAATATGAGGCTTAATTTTGTCTCCACCCTTTTTATTCTGCATAGATTCTGCTTTTGCTATGCCTCCCGCAAAAGCAGCATCAGCCTTCATGGAGCTCATACCCATAGTGGGCGTCATAGATTCCATATTGAAATTGCCGATACCACCTAACATAATGGTCCCCGCCTTTCTTTTTTTAGAGATTGAAACTATCTATAAATACCTACAGCATAGAACCAAGGCCATCTTTCAGAAAATCAAAACCTTCTTCGTCATGGTGGTCTGTGGTCTGACTCTCTTTAACCCATTCTGTCTTTGCAGTCTTCATAACCTCTCTGAGGCATTCTTTCATTTCATCGATAAGGGCAATAGTTTCCGGTAACAGTTCATACTCTCTTTTATCAGTATATTCAGAAATATTAAGAGTAATTTTTTGTAAATAAGTCACAGCTTCTGTCAGTTTTTTTGGTAAAGGCTCTATCTGTTTATAGATATACAGCCGGCCTTTCAGTGATTCATTGATAAATTCGAGATTATTCAGTCCTGTTTCCATTAATCTCAGAGCTCTCTCAAGGTCTTTTTTACCATGACCTGTTTCAATATCAGAAAGACCGGCTATAGATTTCAGAGCTTCTCCTGTAAGAAAAATCCCTTCGTTAATACAATCCTGGGCAGTCTGAAAACGGGAGGTAAATTTCTCTACAATTTCCCCCGATCTTTCCTCTGGAAAGTCTTCTCCTGTATGTTCCAGTTTCTCTACCAGATCGTCTACATTTGAAAATCTACTTTCCATATCTTTATGAGTTTCATCTATTAAATCCCTGGCAACATTAATAAAATTTTTAAATCTTTCTTCTATCTTTTCCTGAGTAGTTCCGTCACTGATAAGATTATCTGACATTTCCTTAAGTAATCTTACGGGATATTTATATTTACTTTTTACATCATCCTTTATCTGTTCACCGCACCGGGAACAGAAGAATTTACCATCTCTGTTTTTATGATTACATTTTTTACAGGTAACAGGCACGTTAAAAAAACCTCCTTTTACTTGGTAACGCTCCAGATAAGCTAGTATCCATATTAAAACCTGTCCCGGGCCGGATTCTTCCGGAAAATCTATAATCCTGTTTTATGCCAATCTGGTAATGCAGACTTTAAATAATACATATATGCTCACGTAACACGTGACTCGTGACGGGAGGGAAACATTTGTTGCATGCTTATGGTCAGGTCAGTATTTTCCTCCCGGATTATCTTCAGGCTCAATTCTGATCCATACAAGATCCCTTTTTGTATCCTCTGCAAAAAACGGATAATCACATACAATTTCATAACCAAGCTTTACGAGGACATTGTTATGTTCTTTAAGAAATCTTCCAGTTTCAGGAGTCGCAAGTGTCTCTATAGCAAAATTACCGAGCTTTTTCCTGGCAAGCTCCTGTACAAAAGCTTTTATTAAAGAAAAAAGACTATCTTTATATTCCGGTGCTATAGCCAGATCATCTACTTCTATCACAGGCTCGTCACTGTTTTCCTGGTATGAGGAGCCAAGATGGGCTACCAGATAAGCAACAAAAACTGATTTATCGGTTAATCCCCAGGAAAAATTACAGTTGCTCTTTTCCATCTGTTGAAAATTTCGGTTCCAGGCAGAAGAGGAAAAGCGAAGTTCAGGAGGATGGACTCTGGTTTCTAACTGTATTATCTGACTTATATGCTGCCTGGTAAGTTTTACAGTTTGCAAATCTATCACTCTCTTCCAAACATAAATCAGTGAAGTTCTTATAATATCGTTATAAGAAGTATTATAATATACCGACAAAATCTAAAAAAGTAAAGGGGGATGTTTAAAAATGAATATTGTGTTTAAAATTGCCATATTTACAGCTGGCTGGCA
>JBEHWP010000850.1:0-2994 GCA_040217665.1 Vulcanimicrobiota bacterium | reverse complement strand
CTTCCATATCTACACGACAGATTTTATTGCCCTGATAGGCAAGCATTACACCGGACATCCTGTCCTTTACCGTTTCTACAGCAGCTATACCAAGATGAGTAGATTGTATCCTGTCATAAGACGTAGGTATACCGCCTCTCTGAAGATAACCGGGTACAGTGACCCTTGTTTCAAAATTAGTCGACAGTTCAATATAGCTGCCAAGAGCTTTTCCTACATTACGAAGATCGTATCTGGGACGTCCGAATTCATCTTTAATATCCAGAATTTCTTTCTTCATATTTGGCAAAACTACGCCTTCTGCTACAACTACAACACTGAAATGTTTCCCTGAATTACGCCTTTTATAAAGCTGTTTACATACTTCTTCTATATCAAATTCAACTTCAGGGATTAATATCCAGTCTGCACCGCCTGATAATCCCCCAAGGAGAGCAATCCACCCTGTTTCTTTTCCCATTGTTTCTATAATCATAACTCTGTGATGGGAAAAAGCGGTTGTACTTAATTTATCAATACAATCACACACAATTGCTCTGGCAGAATCAAAACCGATACAATAATCCGTATAGGCTATATCATTATTAATGGTCTTTGGTATACCTATTACATTGACTCCTACTCTGCCAATTTTAGTTGCTACGGTAAGAGAATCTCTACCTCCTATTACAATTATAGCATTAATTTTATTTTTTTCTATATTGGCAAGAACTTTTTTTTCACCATCAGGCTGTTTGAGAGGATTCTGTCTTGAAGTTCCGAGTATAGTTCCTCCCAGAGGTAATATCTCTGATACGGAATTTATATTGAGATCTTCAATTTGTTCATTCAGAAGCCCCATCCAGCCTCTTTTTATTCCAAGTACTTCGAAGCCATACTCAATAGCTTTCACCACTATTGCTCTTATAGCTGCATTCATACCGGGTGAATCCCCGCCAGCAGTCATTACGGCAATTCTCCTGTGGTACATTTCCTCTCCTTAAAATATCGTAACGCGTAACGCGTGACACGTGGATTATACTTTAAACCAATATATACCTCCCGTCACGCGTGGCGCGTTAAGCGTCACGTCCTTCTTTAAACACACCTATTTTTCTATATTTTTCATATCTTAATTCAACAATTTTCTTAACCGGCACTTTCTTTATTTCTTCCAGATTTTTCTTTATAGCGATTTTTATATTTTCTGCGGTAAAATCAATATCTGTATGGGCACCTTCAAGAGGTTCCGGTATTATTTCATCAATAATATTAAATTTTATGAGATCCTGAGCGGTAAGTTTCAATGCTTTTGCCGCTTCATCTGCTTTTCCGGCATCTCTCCATAGAATAGAAGCACATCCTTCAGGTGAAATTACGGAGTAAATGGAATGTTCAAGCATTAAAATTCTGTCTCCCACACTTATGCCGAGAGCGCCTCCGCTTCCGCCTTCTCCTATGACTACAACTATAACAGGAACCTTCAGTTGTGACATCATGAGGAGATTTTCCGCTATTGCCACAAACTGTCCTCTTTCTTCTGCCCCTATACCGGGATAGGCGCCGGGTGTATCAATAAAAGAAATAACAGGAAGAGAAAATTTCTCTGCCATTTTCATAAGTCGTGCTGCTTTTTTAAATCCTTCCGGATAGGGCATACCGAAATTCCTGGCAAGATTTTTCTTTGTATCTCTTCCTTTCTGATGTCCCATAACCATGACCCTCTGTCCGTCAAGAAAAGCAGGGCCTCCTATTATAGCAGGATCATCACGAAAAATTCTGTCTCCATGAAGTTCTGTAAAATCCTGAAAAATTCGTTCCACAATATCAAGGGTAAATGGCCTCTGAGGATGTCTTGCCACTTTAACTTTATCCCATGGATTAAGATTCTGGAAAAAGTCTTTCTTAAAATTTCTGGCTTTTTCTTCGAGAGCATTTATTTCTGCAGACAGGTCTATATCTGCATGAGCCGATAGTTTTTTTAGTTCTAAAATCTTTGCTTCCAGTTCCTGGAGCGGTTTTTCTATTGGAAGTTCACCTTTCATATTAATCTCCTTTACTCAACGGGGCTTAAAAAATCAAGTAATTTTTCAACAGTATCCCTGAGTTTTTTACGATGGACAACCATATCTACCATACCATGTTCCAGATAAAATTCCGCTCTCTGAAAGCCAGGCGGCAGTTTCTGTCTGATTGTCTGTTCTATAACTCTGGGCCCTGCAAATCCTATAAGTGCTTTTGGTTCCGCTATAATAATATCTCCAAGGGAAGCAAAGCTTGCTGCCACACCGGCAGTAGTAGGATTGGCCAGTATGGATATATAAGGTATATTTGTTCCACTCAATTTTCCCAGAGCAGCACTGGTTTTGGCCATCTGCATCAATGAAAACATACCTTCCTGCATTCTTGCACCACCGGAACTTGACACCAGTATAACAGGTATTTTTTCTTTCAGGGAAATCTCTACTGCTCTTGCTACTTTTTCACCTACAACTGATCCCATACTGGCACCTCGAAACCGGAAATCCATTACACCAAAAACTATTCTGTGTTTCCCAATATTGCCTGTACCGGTTACAATTGCCTCATTCAATCCGGTTTGTTTTCTGTCCTTCAGTAATTTAGCCCTGTAACCTTCACCAAATTCAAGAGGATCAAGGGAAGATAAATGTTTATCTATTTCCTTAAAAGAATCCTTCTCTAAAAAAGTATCTATTCTTTCCATAGCATTAAGGGGATAATGAAGATCACATTTGGGACATATCTTCAGCTCAACCAGAAAATCTTTCTGATATATTACTTCCCCGCATTGCTCACACTTTATCCATAAATCTTCAGGTTTCTGTTTTACATCGGTTTTTTCCATAAATTCCTTTAATTCTCCTCTTTATCTGGTATGAGAAATTTTTTAGCCTTTTTTAGCCTTTATAATATTCCATACTATTTCCTTACTTTCCTCTTAAAAGTAAGATAAATTTTCATTATAGTGAAAAGTGAAAAGTGAAAAGTGAAAAA
>JBEHWP010000849.1:0-3007 GCA_040217665.1 Vulcanimicrobiota bacterium | reverse complement strand
TCAGGAGGAGCAGATTATGTTTTCTGCCATCTGGAACAGGATATTCATGCCGGTGATCTGGTTTTTAAACCGGAATTACTTAACCGCCTGGATCAGATAGGCCACAGAAGTGATCAGTGGGGACAGGTTACGCCTGAAGCAGACCATACAAGAATCACTCCCGGTGATTATCATAAAAATTATATGTATGAAGTTATGTTTAAAAACAGCGTCAACCTTCTTGATTATCTGGAAAGAATAAATGTGCGTTCTGAGAAAGAAAAGGAAGATATTATTAACCTCTTTAAAGAAAAAGGTATTACCTCTTTCGGCGATAAAACACCTGACGAACTTGTTCAGGTCAAGCCGAAAAAACAGCATTTAAAAGAAGAGATTGTTCATAAATTGAGTTTTTTTAATACCCTCTTTGATGTTAAACCTGTCAACAGGGTAGTTAATAAAATTGCTTCTGCTATTGATCTAAAATAAGGCTTTTCACCGGAAAAACCCTGTTTTGTATCAATTCTACGTGTCACGTGTCACTAGAGATTCTATGTATTATTTATGTTCACCACAGTAATTATTTTTAACAATTGTTGTAGGAGAATCAATCTGTGTGGAGAATTAAATTGCTATAGTGAAGTGCTCACTTCAGTAGAGGGTGATGAAATTTGTTTAAATCGGTATCTGTTTTTTTTCTTCTCATATTTATTTTATTATGTTCAGGTTGTATGGAAGAAAAAGATAATTCCAGTAAAAATGTTAAGATAGGACTTGTAACTGATGCGGCAGGTCTGGGAGATCAATCGTTTAATGATTCTGCCAATGAAGGTCTCATTAGAGCTTCCAGAGAATTATCTGCAGAAACACAGGTGGTGGAATCCGGTTCTATGACAGATTACGGGCCCAATCTGAATGCTTTTGCAGATCTCGGTTATAATCTTATATTTTCCATAGGTTTTCTCACCAAAGATGCCCTTACTGAATCGGCAGAGCTTTATCCAACTACTCATTTCGGCATTATCGATGAAGTAGTAGACAGACCGAATGTTATATCCTGTACCTTTAAAGAAGAAGAAGGCTCTTTTCTTGCAGGGCTTATGGCAGGTTTTATGACAAAAACAGGTTCTGTAGGTTTTCTCGGTGGCATTGACGTACCTTTAATAAAAAAGTTTCAAACAGGTTATGAAGCAGGTGTAAAACTTGCCAACCCTGATGTAAAAGTAATTGTGAAATATACAGGTGATTTTGAAGACGTATCAAAAGGAAAAGACCTGTCTTCAATTTTATACAGCCAGGGAGTGGATATTATTTATCATGCTTCTGGCAAATGCGGGCTCGGTGCCATAGAGGCAGCAAAAAATCAAAAAAAAGACTGTTATGTAATAGGTGTGGACGGAGATCAGGATTCTATAGGTATTGTAAAAGATAATGAAGGTAATATAGTGAAAACCGTTGTTCTTACAAGCATGATGAAACATGTTGATGTGGCTATTTTCGATGTGTCCAAACTGGAAGCTAACGGAGAGTTTATTTCAGGACATCGTGTATACGGACTGAAAGAAGGAGGAGTAAGTCTTACTGAAATGAAATATACCCGTAATAAGATCCCTGAACGTGTTCTTGCAAAGATAGAGGAATATAAAGAAAAAGTGATAAATGGAGAGATAGTGGTGCCTGCTACTCAGGAAGAATTAAAGAAATTTGAGGTGAAAACAGTGAAAAGTGAGTAGGGGCGTTTAGTTAAACGCCCGTACATCCGTCACCGGCAAAAAATTATGAAAGTTGTTGAAATGAAGGGAATCACTAAAGAATTCCCCGGTATAAAAGCAAATGAAGACGTAAGTTTTTATCTGAATAAAGGTGAAATACTTGCTCTTGCCGGTGAAAACGGTGCAGGGAAAAGCACCCTTATGAATATTCTCTATGGACTTTACCAGCCGGAAAAAGGGCAGATATTTATAAATGAGAAGCCTGTAATCATAAAAGATCCCAATACTGCCATAAGCCTGGGTATAGGTATGGTCCATCAGCATTTTATGCTTGTTCCTCCCCTTACTGTTACGGAAAATATAATTCTCGGCTCCGAACCTGTTAAAGGCGGTATATTTCTGAATATAGAAGAAGCTGCAAAAAAGGTTAAAGATATATCGGATCAGTACGGATTGAAAATAGATCCTTTTGCCAGAATAGAAAATATTTCCGTAGGTATGCAGCAGAGGGTGGAAATTTTAAAGACTCTTTACAGAGGAGCAGAAATTTTGATTCTGGACGAACCTACAGCAGTTCTTACACCTCAGGAAATAAAAGAATTTTTTTCCATTATCAGATTACTCATAGAAAAAGGCAAATCAATAATTATAATAACTCATAAACTTGATGAAGTAAAACAGATTTCCGACAGAATTGTTGTACTACGCCACGGAAAGATTACGGGAGAAGCTGTTACATCGGAAGTATCTACGGAAAAAATTGCCAGTATGATGGTTGGCCGTGACGTAGTATTTCGCGTAAAAAAGGAAGCGATTGAAACGGGAGGAGTAGTTCTGGATATTCAGGAAGTAAGTGCCTTAGATGACAGAGGACTTCCTGCACTGAACTCCATAAGTTTTAATGTGAGATCAGGAGAAATTGTAGGTCTTGCAGGGGTTGACGGCAACGGACAGACAGAACTGGTAGAAGTTATAGCAGGCCTCAGAAAAGCTTCCGGTCATGTTTTTCTTAAAGGGAAAGACATAATCAATATGGCACCCCGTAAAATAATAGAGTCAGGTCTGGGACATATTCCTGAAGACAGACATAAAAGAGGTCTGGTGTTAAATTTCTCGGTAGCTGAAAATTTTGTCCTTATGGATTATTACAAATCTCCCTTTGCCAGATGGATAAATTTAAGTTATAAAGCCATATATGATTTTGCGGCAAAACTCATAGAAAAATTCGATGTAAGAACGCCGGGGAAAGAAGTTCTTGCCCGTTCTCTTTCAGGAGGGAACCAGCAAAAAATCATTATTGACAGAGAAATAACAAG
>JBEHWP010000848.1:0-3007 GCA_040217665.1 Vulcanimicrobiota bacterium | reverse complement strand
TCTGTGATCAGAGTAATAATTATATAGCCTGTGATTTTGCAAAGAATTGCCTTCTTACGCCGGAAAACAATTCCATACTTATAACAGCAGGTGATAACGATACATTTCCTCTGTGGTATGTACAGCAGGTAGAACACATGAGACAGGATATTAAAATATTATCTATAGGACTCATTGGTGAGCCATATTATCATAAATATTTAAAGGATAGAATGAATTTGAAGCTGGATGATACAGAGTTTTCTGACAAAGCAGAATTTCTGGTACGTTTTATACAGAAGAACAGGGATCGCAAAATATACCTGACCTATCACGGTGCAGTAAAGCTACCGCCATCAATAATTCTGGCTCCGAGAGGCATTTTATATGAAGTATTGTCTCCGAATAAAATAAATGATCTTAATATATGCAGTTCTTTATTTGAAAAGACATATCTTTTACGGGGGATTACAGATAAAAGTGTCTATAAAGATTTGCTCACATCAACCATGATGGGCCCCTATGCTATGGGTTTATATGAACTGGGAGTATTATATATGGATGGGAATATGCCTGATAAGGCAGAAAAAACCTTTAAAACAGTAAGAAACATAGATTACAGTGAGAGACATGATATAAAAGAAGAATTTGATAAAGCCCTTGATCTTCAGGAGGCACACATTGCTCTGATAAAAGAAAAATATGATAAAGCCCTTCACTTGCTTGAAGGGGAAGAAGAATTTCTGAAAAACAATCCTGCCTTCTATCTGGTAAGGGCCGGTGCATACAGAGGTAAGAAAGACTATAACAAAGCCTTTCAGGATATAAATTATGCTTTAACGTTAGACCCAAAATCGGCAAAAGCCTATCTGGAATTAGGTAAACTGCATTATGAGCAGAATAATATAAAAGAAGCTATTTATAAAATCGCCATAGCATTACAGCTGGATCCTGCACTTCCTACCGGTCATTACTGGCTTGGTCAGGTCTATGCAAAATGTAATCTTAAAGAAAAAGCTATAGAAGAATACGGAAAAGAACTAAATCTGAACAACACGTATGCCCCGGCCACGGAAGGCATAAAAGAGATATTAAAAACACTGTGAATACTTACAGCTTACAAAGTGCCGGTTCTCTGCTTTTCCAAAAAATCTTGAATAAATAAGTTAATAATAAATTTGTAACGAAATAATCTTCCCCATCTTGCTTTATCAATCAATAATTTTAATCCGTCAGGAGAAATTATTCTTTTTAATTTATCGCACCCTTTAATAGTAACCCCTTTTTTCATTCCTTCAGGGGCTTTCTCACAAAATCTTCCTCCATGCTCAATCCCTATAGCTCTGCGAATATCTGCCGACATAAACCACAACTTATTATTATATTTTACCACTCTGATAGCCTGTCCAAGAAGATATAAATCAGCAACAACACAGGCTATATCGCTATCATTAGAGTATTCTATTTTTGAATCCCTCCCATTGTCTATAATATAGTTAAATATCTATGGAAAGGTGCCATTTAAGATTATATTTTTGAGCTTCCAGTAAAATATCTTCAAAATTCTTTAAATCTTCTAAAAGGCTTTTTTTACGTATAAAACTACCAGGATTCATTTCTACATAATCCAGAATGGCTCTCACTGTTTGCAGTCCTTCATCAGGAGAAAACCATTCTGTTTCAGGTATTTCCATAGTATCACAGTATTCATCAAAAAACTCTTCCACTTCATCAGGAGAATTACTGAAAAAACTCATTAAATCTTTCACACCCTGAAGATGGGAAATTTCTTTTAATTTTTTTTCTTCCTTTGCCAGTGCTTTCCCATCGATAAATGTATTTTTACCGGGAATATCTTTTTCCAGAACTATATAATAAGCAACTCCCATAAATACTCCTTCTAAAGATCCTTAACACATCTGAAACCTACCTGGTTCTGTCCCTTATCGGGAGCAAATTTAATACGGCTATAACACCGTGTATATCCTTCATAATGATACCATGAGCCGCCTCTGATAGTTTTAACATTCCCTTTATCATATGGTCCCTGATAAGGATAAGGCTGATACCAGTCAGCTATCCATTCCGCTACATTACCTGCCATATCCATAGCACCATAGGGGCTCATACCTTTTTCTACAGAACCAACCGGAACAGGCCCTTTCCCTTCACCCATATTTAACATAAGAGACAGAAGATTTTTATCATTTGTAGTAGTATTTACACATTTATTTTTATCCCATTCATTACCCCATGGCCAGAATCTGCCATCAGGTCCTCTTGCCGCTTTTTCCCATTCAACTTCTGTAGGAAGACGTTTACCGGCCCATTCTGCATAACTCCTTGCATCATTCCAGGTAACATTCACAACAGGATAATTTTCATAACCTTTTTTGAAGTACATATCCCAGGCGCCCTGGCTCTTATAACCTGTAGATTTTATAAAAGCAGCATATTCTGCCATAGTAACTTCACATCTGTCTATATAATAGGCTCCAAGTTCCATCTTTGTAGAAGGGCCATCTGATGAATTTTGCTCATCACTTCCCATTATAAATTCACCGGCCGGTATGTAAACCATACCATTATAAGGGACTCGCTTAAATTTTGGTTCAAGAAGATTATCCCCCTGATTTATAGTTACCTGCTCTTCCCACATAAGATCATCTATAGTAACTGTCATAAGATAATTACCTGGAACCAGGCTGGTAAGTTTTAAAGGAGTTCTTCCTATTAAAGCACCTTCAAGATAAACCCTGGCTCTCGAAGGATCTGTTTTTATATCCACAGTAGTTCCTGATAGAGCAACAGGTTTTTCTGTAGGAGGAACAGGTGTTGCAGTAGCTTCTACAGGTTTAGGTGTATCGGTAGGGGTCGGTATTACAGGTTCCGGTGTAGCGGTAGGTGTCGGTATTACAGGTTCCGGTGTAGCGGTAGGTGTCGGTATTACAGGTTCCGGTGTAGCGGTAGGTGTCGGTATTACAGGTTCCGGTGTAGCGGTAGGTGTCGGTATTACAGGTTTAGGTGT
>JBEHWP010000847.1:0-3008 GCA_040217665.1 Vulcanimicrobiota bacterium | reverse complement strand
GGGAATTTAATGAGAGTTTTGAACAGGATGTAACAGGAATAGAAAAGAGTTTTGAAAAAACATCTGTAGAAGAAATTAAAAATCTTGTATTTGGCAAATTAAATAATATAAAGACATCACTGAAAAAGAAAAAAGAGATAGACAGAAAACTTCATGATGATGCAATGAGTTATATTTCCAGGCTCCAGGATGACCTGAAAAAAAATGAAACAGATATGAAAAAGATACAGGACATGGCAGAACTGGACAGCCTCACAGGTATATATAACAGAGGAGCTTTTCAGCAGAAATTGAAACAGGAATATAATAAATTTAAAGAAAGTAAATCCTCATGTTCTCTTATAGTTTTCGATATTGACACATTCAAAAAAATAAACGAACTGTATACCTATGATAACGGTGATCGTATACTTCAAACAATTGCAAAATTGATTAAAGAAAAAATACCGGAAAGATATGTTTTTGCCCGTTACGGGGGAGGAGAATTTGTAATGATTCTTCCAGGTATAGAACTGGAACAGGCAAAACAGACTGCGGAAAAGACGAGAAAACTCATTACTGACATAGACTTTTACCACAGAGAACAGAAGGTTCCCGTAACTATATCGCTGGGAGTTGTAGAATTTCAGGAAAAACTCAACAGTCTTCAGATATTGCAGAAAGCTCATGAATGTATGAAATCAGCCAAGAAAAAGGGAGGAAATCAGGCCAGTTATCAGTGAGCAGTGACCAGATATCAGTTATATTATATTACTTTTTATCGATCACCGGTCACTGATCACTGGTCCGACGCTTTCTCTATATCTACAATTTTTATTCCGTCAATATATTCTTTTACTTCATACCTGGTAATAAAGGTTATTTTCTTTATAATTTCAGCCATTCTCTGAGACTGGCTTTCAATTCTTTTGAATTGTTTGTAATTCGGATGGTCTTCCCTGTGTTTTGCCATTAACAACTGTGATGTCATAAGAATAGCAGCCAGAGGCTGATTTAATTCATGAGCTGTGGCACCGGCCATTTCAACAACACCTTTAAGTAGTGACTGTTTCTCCACTTCTTTTCTAAGATAAACAGTATAGAGATGGGTTCTCACCCTGGCAACAAGTTCTTCTTTAGGAAAAGGCTTTGTAATATAATCCACACACCCGCATTTAAAACCTTTTATTATATCATCTGTTTTACTTCTTTCACTTATAAATATAACAGGAATATGACGGGTGTCATCATTTTCTTTAAGGTTCATAGAGAGAGAAAAACCGTCAATATCGGGGAGATCTGTGTCAAGTAAAATAATATCAGCCATATAATCCTGTAATTTCATAAGAGCTGTTTTTCCGTCAGGTACAGAGAAAACCTCATAACCTTCCTTCTTAAGGGTTTTCTTTAAAACAGTGGAAGACAGGGCATCTACTACCATAATCTTCATTTTACTGAGATCTATCTCTGTTATATCATATGTTCTATCTGACATATTATCAACCTCGCATTATGTGTCGCCCATTACGTATTTAACATGATGTCCAGCTGAAAGCGACCTGTTCTTTATGTTCCAGACACTGTGTAATGCGGGCACAACCACCTTCGCCGAAGCTGTAAGGAATACTATCTTCGGAATCGATCTGAAATACAAGTTTCATTTCTCTTTCACAGACAGGACAGAACGGATATTCAACTGTCTGTATCCAGTAAGGCCAGCCTCCGAGTTTATCTCCCAGTGACGGTGATACAAGACCGTACATATATTCCTCTTCTTCCTCGGTCAGCTGAATATGTTCTTCTTTAATTATCTTCTCCATTTCATCAAAACCCGGAAATTCACTTTCTATTTCCAGCCAGCCTGTAATTAATCTGGGAGGATAATAATCTACATCATCGGGAATTTTGACATTTCTGCCTCTGCCTGACGGTTCTATAAGTCTTACCAGCATAGTATCAGAGAAAGGTCTCGAATCTGTACACCAGGTACAGTAAAATAGCTGTATAAGACCTTTACCGAACTCATTTTTTAATTCAATCGGAAGTTCATCACTGTTAATCTGAAGAAAAAACTGTAACGGTCTGTTACATCCGGCACAGAGTGGCCATCTTTCACCTTTTGAAAGATAGGGAGTTCCGCAGAATTTAGATGATTTCTGAGCACCATCTCCTTCTTTGATAACAGGTCTCCAGGCTCTTTTTTTTAATCTGTCTATCTGTCCTGTAAGACTCCCTTCTATATGAGGAATTTCATTCAGTAATGGCTGGTTAATCTGAAGATTTTTTATTAATTTACCAAATATATCATCTGTTACTTTATCAGTAATTTCTATATAACCCTTTTTTAATTTTTCTTTGATCATCTTTTCATAATTTATTTTAGCTTCTTCATCGGACGAACATTCTACTGTAATAATTTTATCTTCAATAGAAACAGACCAGAAATTACCTGATTTATCATCTTTAAATATTCTTTTCCTCATAAAAATTCCTCCTTCTCGTGATGGGTAAGGGCGTTTAATTAAACGCCCCTACTCACTGTTCACTGTAAAGCCTGTTCCACTACTTCTGCAAGATCGATTACTTTCAGTTCCTTCTGTTTTGCTTTAAGTCCGTCTTCGAACATAGTAAGACAGTAAGGACATGCGGTGCATATCTTTTCTGCTCCTGTTTTGAGAGCATCTTCCGTTCTTGTCTCATTAATTCTTGTGCCCAGATGTTCTTCCATCCACATTCTTCCGCCACCTGCACCACAGCAGAAACTTTTTTCTCCTGCTCGTTCCATTTCCAGGAGTTTAATACCTGATACAGATTTAAGAATTTCCCTGGGAGAACTGTAGATTTCATTATGCCTTCCGAGATAACATGAGTCATGATAGGTCATTGATGTATTGACAGGTGTTTTAGTTTTTACTTTACCATTCTTTATCAGGTCATGTATAAACTCGGAATGATGAATTACGTCATAATTACCTCCGAACTGAGGATAATCTTTCTTAAGGGAATTCATACAATGAGGACACATGGTT
>JBEHWP010000846.1:0-3008 GCA_040217665.1 Vulcanimicrobiota bacterium | reverse complement strand
ATAAATATCAGGTGGCCTATGGCTGTGTATATATGAAACCTGGTCTGGATACCCCCGTTGATACCACGATAACTGCAAAGCTGAATTCCGGCCAGAGTATGAGTATTTTCCTTGAAGTGATAAAGAAGACTGCCAGTGTATCTGGTACGATTTATACTGGAGGAAGCACTCTGGTAAAAGGTTATGTAAAATCTTTAGGGCCGAAGGCTTGTAGTAAGATTGATTCGTCAGGTCAATACAGTCTGCCGAAGGTATTTATGGGGCATAGCAGGTCCGTTATAGCAACATGGTGGACTTCTGAGAATGGCCAGAAGGTGAGGCACAGGGAAGAAAAAGTTATCGATTTCTTGAGCGGAGACGTGACAGGGTTTAATTTCGGAGTGCCACCAACGCCGACTCCTACTCCTACTCCTCGTGCCCCTTATGACGAATTTTATAATAAGAAAGTATCAACTGTTCTTTATCAGTATAATCAATGGGAGGCAGAATTAGGCAAACTTGAAGCAAACCAACGTATTATAAAATGGCTTAATGGGCAATTATCTGATAGTCCACCTATACCTGATGAAATAGCAGGTGCCACTTCAATAGGCAATCCTTATGATATATGGGTTACATTCAAGGATGGTATGAGTGCATGTATTTCCACTTCAGATCCGATCATAATAGAGGACCCGAATACAAGCGACCCATTAGATGAAAGGGAGGAAATAAAACCTATTTCCCTTCTAACTGCTAGTTCTAATAATACTACTGTTAAAAATGCCGATGTAATAATACTATCTCCTTATTATTGGGAAAGTATCCTCGGGTATAGAGTTGAAGATGAAATTAAGAACAAATTAATAGCTAATAACTATAATGTAAAAAGTATAATAACATATAAGGATATGACAGTGGCCAATATACCCGATGATATTAATTTTGATTGGAATAACCCGATAAAAGATGATTTAGTCTCCCAAGATCCAGATAGACCTCTAATTAATTGTTATATAGCATCTAAAGGTAATTGGGATAATATTGTTTCTCCATGGGAGATTGAAACTATAGGAAAATATGGCATAATTTATATTTTTGCTCATGGAAGTCCTATTGATGTGGATGAAAATGAGTTTAACCCGGATTATCCAGGAACAACTTCTTTTAAAATGTCGTGTACCATTGATGTAAAAAGTAGTTTGGGATTGCCATCAAAGATAGATACATGGGTGTTATATAACACTTTAATGAATTATAATCCACATACAGGTGAAATAAATAATCCAGGATGGTGGTTTTACCGTTATAGAAAAATAGACTATTTTGATCGACATGGTTGGGTTAAAGAGCTTGCTCTTACTAATAAATATTTTACTCATCTTAATGCTAAACCTGCAACAAATTTTGCAGGTTCACTTATATACTGGTGTGGCTGCTGTTCATGGCATATGAAAGATTCGTTTAATAGTGCAAGAGCATATGTGGGTTACGATAGATTTAGTAATGCTAAATGGGATCTACCTATGGCAGCCTATTTCTTTGAGTTTATGATGTATGGTACTAAAAATTGCCATAAAAAAGTAGACGGACGTTTAGGCATACCTTATGCTCCTGTGCCTGAAGGAACGCCATCATTTGATGAGGATAAACCTATGGATGCAACAGAGGCATTGAATGTATTAACAAATTATTATAAGGTGAACCCTGATCCAAACCCATACACAGGTTCAGGTGATAACTGTCCATATGGATGTACTGCAAAAAAGTGGCAAAATGATCCTAATGAGCATATTTACTTTCCTGTTCCTGTAACTGTAACAATAGAAAAAAAATAATAGAATTATTTATAAGGTGATCCTGTGATAAACAAATATTTAATAATATTATATTTTATATGGTGTTGTATCCTTTCAGGATGTGTAACAGAGCAACATAAAATAAAACCTAAGATAAAAAACTATGTTTATATCGGTGGATATAAAGTCAATCACGATAGAGGTGATCCCTTTACTGTAGATTCTGAAGGGAATTTTTATATAACAAATTTTACAGATGATTCTCGCATGCGTATAAAAAAATATAATTCTCAGGGAAAATACATAAAGTGCTGGGTTCCAGAAATAATAAGGAGAAAAAAGAATTGCTGGTTTTTAAATAGAAGAAATCCACCTTTCGAACGACAACTCACCGATATTCTTGCTGACGAAGAAAATATTTATCTTAGTTATGTTGCAGCATATGGTAGTTTTATAGGGCGAGGTTATTCGGATGATTACACAAGTCATATTGAACAATATAATCTAAATGGCAAATTTATAACTGCTAGAAAGCCTGAAGAAGATACTTTTTCAATGGATTTTGTCAGGCATATTATAAAGGATAAAAATGGGAATTTTCATGTAGCTTTCTGGCAACATATAGAAAAATATGATGCGAACTGGAAGTTCCAATCTGTTTCATATCCATTTAAACAGAATAAGTGGTATACGACATCTAAATTTTCAGAGGGCACCATAATAGGTGATTTAGCAGTTGATACTGAAGGATATACTTATATCTTAATATCTGGATTGGGTTGCGTTTATAGTGGTGCCATAGGGCATATTTATAAATTCGATTCTTCATATAATATAATAAAAGAATGGAAATCAGATGGTAAAGATAAATTCATGGCTCAGGGTTTAGAAATAGATCCTGATAATAATATATATATGTTAGAAACAGATAGTAATAAAACCTATCGTATTCAAGAATTTGATTCTAACTTGAATTTTATAATTAAATGGGATTTTGAAGGTGACACAATGGAAAATAATGGTACTACATATACTGACATGAAAATAGATTCTAAAGGAAATATTTATGTTGACTCGGGCAACGGTAAGATCAAGAAATTTTCACCAAAACAATAAGAAAGGGGACTCGTAATGCAAGTTAAACTTTTATTAACACTATTAATAATAACCCTGCTTGCCATAGCCATAATTTCCGGCTGTGGAGGAGGAAGTGAAACTACTCAGCCGTCT
>JBEHWP010000845.1:0-3010 GCA_040217665.1 Vulcanimicrobiota bacterium | reverse complement strand
ATTTCGATAAAATCAATGCAGTCAGCCCCGATATATGAGGAGCGGCAAAGCTTGTGCCCGTCATTTTCCTGTATCCTCCTCCAGGCCAGGTGGTTTTTACATATATGCCGGGAGCATCGAATTCTATTTTATTATTGGGGTGGTATACAAAAGAGAAATCATCTTTAAAATCATCATAAGAAACTGCTATGACAGAAGAAAATACTGAAGGGAGACTGGGAGAGGGAAGATTGTTTGCAGCAGTAACTATTATATTGCCTTTATAATAGGCATCTTCAAGGAGTTTAAAGAATCGTCCCGTATAAATACTGCTTGTTGTGCCAAGACTCAGATTTATTACATCCATATTATTATCTATGGCCCATTTCAACCCTGCAAGAAATACTTCCCCTTTTCCTCTTCCCGATGCAGTGACCTTTATGCTGTAAAGTTCCGCTTTCGGCGCCAGCCTGTTTATTATACCGGCACAGGCAGTGCCATGACCGAAAGAGTCTGTTATTATATCAGGTGTGATAATATGTATTTTTTTCTCTCTGTCAATGGATATTTCCACACCGCCTTTAACAGAATCTTTCAGAACCGGGTGATATGAGTCTATACCGCTGTCAACTATGGCTATTTTAACATCTTTCCCTGTACTCTCACCCCAGGCTATTTCAGGTGTTATTATAGAATAAAGATTTTTCTCTGGCGCACCGGATTCTTTCATAATCTATTTATTCCATAAACAGCGAAAGAATCCTTGTATTACTTTCTTTTTCTTGACTATAATGATATAATTGTTGGTGTCCTGGTAATAAAAAGCTGACAACTAACAGGTATGACCGGAGCGGTCACAACCAGATATGAAAATGAATATACAGTGAAGCATAAAACTACATCATTTTCATATAAATATATTTCTGAAAGGTAAAATTATGGCGGATAAAGATTTATATCGAGAGACTTCTTTTACTTCTTACAGACCTGAAAAAAAAATTGATGAAGATATGAGAGTTAAGAGAAGCCTGAAAGACATTCTTTCTCTTGTGACAGTAACTTCAAAACTGGCACTGGAATTTGAGGAAAAGGACCTTGCAGATTCTATTATGGATGTTGCTCTTAAGGTTACGAATACCGATGCAGGTTCAATACTGCTTGTAGATGAAGAACGGGAAGAACTTTATTTTGCAGTAGTAAAAGGTGAGAAATCTGAAAAACTTAAAGACAAAAGGTTTCCTCTCGGTAAGGGAATTGCCGGTTATGTGGCTCTTCATGGACAGCCTGTATGTGTCAGTTCTGTGGAAGATGACGAACTTTTTGATCCTTCCATAAGTAAAGAGATAGATTATGAAACACGCTCAATCCTTGCAGTTCCTATGGAATTATCGGAAAAAGTCATAGGGGTATTAGAGGTAATAAATAAAGGTAATGACAGATTTTCTAAAGAAGATATAGAGATTCTGTCAATCCTGGCAAAACAGGCAGCTATGGCAATTTCAGGAAACAGATTGAGTAACATGATTTATAAACTTTTTCTTCATATTATAGAAAAAACTATGATAGAAAAATCGTATGAGAAAAATGATATAAATACACTTCTCGGTTATATGAAAGATGTGATAGAAGAGCATGATACATCGGAAGAATTTAAAAATCTCATGGAAATGACTTCTCTGATGGTTCAAATCAGTAAATTTGGTCCCCTGAAACAGGAGGCCTGTATAGATACACTTAAGAACTTCAAATCTTATATACTTAAAGAACTTGAAAGTGATCCTTTCAGTCTTTCTTCGTAATAAAAAGCTGACAGGTGACTGCTGATAACTGATTGCTATTTTAATAACTTTTTTACAGAGAAGGAATTCCACCGGACACGGCGAACTCTCCTGTCGTAACACAGGATTTTTTATATAGAGTGAAGAGCAGTAATTCTCTACTCACTACTCACCACTCATTACTCACTTAATTAAAGAGATGATTAAATGTTTGTTTTTATATCCCTGGCTCAGAAGAATGTTACCAGGAAAAAAGAAAGAAGTGCTCTTACTATCATAGGAGTGCTCCTTGCAGTTGCCGCTACAATATCACTTGTCTCCATTGCTGAAGGCCTTTATGAAAGATTGAATTACGAAATAAATCTTCAATCTGTAGGGCTTTATGTAATACCCAAATCCACCTCTTTTTTGCCTGCCGGTTCTATGGGAGCTATTGGAAGCGGTTATCTTACAATACCATGTGAGGCCATTGAACAGATAACATCCATACAGGGAATAAAAGAGGTAACAGGTATAACAAGATTACTGGCATCTGTAGGGGAAGATAAAATGGGTGTTGTTGTATGGGGTATAAATCCTGAAAAAATGAATGTATTTTTTCCAAAACTTGAAATTCAGGACGGAGACACCATTCAGGCAAGTCATCAACTCATAATAGGCCCTCAGATATCAAAGGTGCTGAATATTGATAAAGGTGGAGTATTTCCTATATCGGAGACAGAGTTTACTGTAGTTGGAAAAAACTACGGAGTGTCAGGTTTCGAAGATTATGCCTGCTTTATTTCTCTCGAAGATGCGCTGGCAGCTCAAAAAGCCAATGGCGTTCAGGAGATATGGATTCAACTTGAAGATAATCTTGCAAATCCCGATATAGAAAAGATAATCAAACAGATTTTAACCATAAAAGGTATTTCTGTAAAAACTAAAGCTGAATATCTTGGAGATGCCAATCATTTTGTTGATCTTGTGAGGCTTCTTCAGTATGCTATTTCAGCTATAGGAATATTAATTGCTATAACTGCTTCTATGAATACGATGCTTATGTCTACCTATGAAAGAATGGATGAGTTCGGAACCCTCAGGGCTATAGGAGCATCCAGATTTTTTATCTTCGGCATGGTTTTATGTGAGTCTCTCTTTCTTTCCACTATAGGTGGAATTCTCGGTATTATACTGGGATATCTGGGAGCAGGTCTTTTTAATGATGCTATTGTTACACTGTTGAGACTGTCTTTCCCTGTGTCACAGGTTAC
>JBEHWP010000844.1:0-3013 GCA_040217665.1 Vulcanimicrobiota bacterium | reverse complement strand
TACCATTTCTTCCATTAACGGTGTTGTTTATCTGGAGTTAGAGTTATCACCTCCTTATGCAATAGTTCAGTATAATTATATGGATGTGCATCTCAGTGATATTTTATATGCCATACAGGATATTGGATTTACTGCTACAGTGGAGTAAAGTGAGTTGGATGGGATTTCTGTACAAACAGAAACTATACTGCCGGTATTGCCGGTATACCTGCAACAGGCTTCGGGCCGGTAGAAGAAAAATATGCTCATATTCCGGAACAACATGTTCCTGTCAGACACCTTATGTGCTCAACGGGTTTTTATGCATGTTCCACTTTATATTCTATGGACCGGGACTGGTAAGAAATTCTTCCTCAGCCATGGATATACGTGGCTGAAGATTTCCCGATACCATAAACTTTGATTTTTGTTCGCTTAAACCAAGTTTCTTTACCTTATCATAGGGTCCCTCATCAGATACTTCATCTCTGCTTTCATCTTTTATTTCTCCTTCAGAAGGATGTTCAGGTTTTCCTTCTGTCTGAACAGGAGGAACAGTTATTTCTTCTGTAACAGGAATGGCAGGTTTTCTGATGAGCTGTCCATAATGGAATAATAATTTCTCCTCTACTGCTTCCTGAATGGATCTTATAGTGCCGGGAGTGTTAAAGAGTATAATTCCGTCAGATACCTTCAGTATTAATGAAGGTATGGTGTTTAATTTCTTTCCTGTTTTTTCTTTATTATTGATAAAAGATAAAGCTATATATTCAATTTCAGAAGTAAGTCCTTTCAGATCTATAACACTGAATTCCTGAGAAGAATTAAATACTACTTCATAATTAATGAGTTGTTCAAAAATTTCTACAAACCTGCTGTCACTTTCTTTATGTTTTTTCATAGTCTGTATTCTTGTTTCTGTCAGTGTGAGTAATGATATTATTTCTATGGCATGGAGATATGTAACGGGATCGATAAGTTTTTGCAGCGCTTTATTAAGGAGCTCTTTTTCTTCGAACACAGGATAGGGTGTTTCATTGAAAACACTTACAGGATTATTGTTAAATAACATAAGGGTTTTTAAGTAGCTATAAAAAAAATTACCGGGATTTGAGATGTTTCTTCCTATTTTGCTCAGTACCTGTTTGGGTAATATATTTTGATAATCTCTCAGGACATTCATCAGAGTCTTCTGTGATATAATCTCCGGTATGGATATATTCAGCATATTGCTTATCCATGTTTTAAGATTAATTCCAGGAGGAAAGTCCAGAGTAAGGGAAGAGATGGGATTATAATCCTCGATATAGAAAATTCGTTGATCTGCTGTATGCATCATAAAAAATTGCCTTTCTTGAAAATTTGTATATATCCTAATTGTAACTAATTAGAACCTGAAAATCAATAAGTATTTTTATCAAAATATGTTAACAATTTATTTACAAAATGTGCTTTACAATATTCCTTATAATAATTATAATAAAATTAATAAAAGATATTTTTAAGGAGGTTTACAGAAATGCAGATAGGAAGTAACAGTCATAAAACCCATCAGACCAGATCCAGAATGCCTGATAACTACAGTAATGAAGGTCCTGATGGCCCAAATAGAGAAGTATCGGAAGACGGTATATGGAATTTTGGTAATAGAGACAGTGTAGATATATGTGGCAGTGGGAGTAGAGAGAGCAGCAGTTACTATGGTTGCGGCGACAGCGGCGGTGACAGCGGCGGTGGAGCTTTTCTGGGGTAGTGCTATTTTTTTTGTAAGCCTTCTGTATGACATAAATTTTTAATTTATCTAATACTCTGAAGGCTTATAATTTTTTTAATTATATGTTATTATTTATGTGAGAATTGTAACGCATAATGCGTGACAGGAGAAACTAATTCTCATATTTCGTTGTGAACGAACCGGTCATGTTTGTAATATCAATCTATGAAAATTTACTCACGCGTCACAATCAGAGGTGATAGTATTGAAAAATCAGCCTGAAGAAGATCCTGTTTATAAGTTTATTCATCTTGACGGACTTGCCAGGCGTCATGAAAAACTGCTCGTTAAAGGACAGAAACTGGAATTACCTGCTAAATCAGGAGAAAAAATAATTATTGATCAGTATGAACATAAAGACGGAGTGGTTCATATGGAAGTAATGGAAAAAAATAGAGGTAAAGTCTCCAGAACAAGTTTTAAGCTGGAAAGAAAATATGTAGGAGTAGATGCCAGATGCATGACCGGTTTCAAAGAGATGCTTACCATTAACCACACACTCCTTGATGATAAGAATAACAGAGTTACATCGCATAATACCAGGCTGGATTTCACTAAAGGTAAGATTATTGAAGAAGATATTTCTGAGATAACAGATACTGAAAAATCCGAATATTTACGGGATTATTTTTCAGATCTGGAAAGAAAAGAAGAAAAGAAAAAAACTGACATTTCTTTTTTTTCAAAGCTTTTTAAAAAGGAAAAAATCGGGAAAGAAGAAGATAAATACAAAGAAAATTTTGAAAAAATACTTCATATGGCAAACAGATATAAATCCAGACTTGACAGTGGACAGCATATTGAATTTAATCTTTCTCCTCAGACTACTGTAGTTATCAATAAATATAAACCTGATGCCCATTCTACAGAACTGAATATACTGGAAAAAAGTTCCGGTAAGATATCGAAGATAGATTATAAAATGGAAAAAAAGTTTACAGGCGCTCCGTCCGGTTTTTCAGATTCATGTTACAGCAAGGCTCTTCTTACAGTCAATCATACTCTTTTAAATACGAGAGATAAATCTATTAAATTGAAAGAAGCTCAGATTGATTGTCTGGGAGGATATATTAAAGAGGTTGATACAAAAGAGATAAAAAAATCGGACAACAGAGAATTGTATGAAAAACATGCCGATTATGTGAGAGGTTATATGGCAGAAATTACTTCCTATGATAAAGAGCCGCCTCTTTTGAAAAAGCTTTTAAGCTTTAAAGATAAAAGCAGGGTTGATGAGCATGTGAAGAATTTCGAGGAAAT
>JBEHWP010000843.1:0-3014 GCA_040217665.1 Vulcanimicrobiota bacterium | reverse complement strand
ATGTTGTTTTCTCTAAACCATGATTGTCTATTTTCATATTATGAAGATCTAAAATATCACTGATAGAAACTTTAATCTTATCCCGTAAATCACCATTAACAGGGTATTTATATTTATTATCAACTACTATTATTTTATAATTATTTGGACAGAGATCTGATAAAATTATATTACAATTATTTTTGACAGAGTTTTCAATAACTCTATAACTATGCACTGCCATTGGTTTCGTTCCACCTGTATAATTTAAATGGATTGAACTAATAGGATTACTGATTTTTTTAAGGCTCTCATAAATTTTTTCCCTGATAACAGAAGGATTTCTTTCATCATCACCAAGATCACAGAAGAGAGCATTTTCTTTAATTACACCTGATTTTTTTGTATGTTCTCTGCAAAACCCTTTGTATCTTTAGAATGAATAAAAACTATTTTATCAGGTTTTGGCAGTTCTTCTTTGTCCTTCCTATCATCCATTAAAAGATATTTAGCTACTACATAATTTGGTAAAGGATTTGCTCCTATTAAAAGACATAAAATATTCAAGTTTATCCACCCATTTCATCTATTATTTTAAAAGAAAATCTCCTGTATATTTAAAACACTTTTCAAAATTTTTGAGTATATCTTTTACTTCCTTTGCATCTTCGCGACATCCGGCATGATTTATGTCATTTCTATACTCTCCCAGATCTACAAAAATCTTTTTTAACTCCGTAATATTATCTATCTTTCTTATATTTTCAACTTTTATTTTATTTTTATTACTTTTCAGTTCTTCCGGTTTCCATTTATCTTCCGGCAAATCAACACAGTACAATCCGCTACCGAAAAGTTCCCGTTTATTCCTGTTATATACTTCACCACTCTCAAACCCATAATGTTTTCCGGAAAGCCATGTCAAAATTACTTCCCTCAGTATCGTATACCCCTGCTGTGTCATATTATGTTCAATACACCACTTTACAGCTTCCAATCCATTCCTAATATCATCATCAGCAAACCCGGCCATCTTATCTTCAATCTTCCCAAGCAGATGAATAAGTGGCGACATCCCCGGCTTACTTTCATTCTCCAGAGAAATTTTAAATTCTTCTATAGAATCCTTTACCGCCTTTGCCCCTTCACCTATCTTACGCCCCCGGCATGTAGCCATAATCTTCCCGAATTCCTCCATACTTTCAACCAGCTTTTTCTCAGGTGAATCTTCACTCAATCCCTTCTCATTAACAAGTCCGCTTAAAATAGAAGCGTCTCCTGTTCCTGCAAAACGATCCACTCCAGCAGTCCATCTCATTAAATTTTCAAAATCTTTAAGTTCAAGTATAGGTGCTATACCATTGACCCTTGCTTCATAGGCTCCGTAATATATACCGCCGATATTAATATTTTTTCGAACAACACGGACATAATTCAATACTATAATTGCAAGCATAGGGAGATGCCGAAAACCATGAGTTATATCAAAATATATTTCATCATCATCATCTATTTGTTTAACAATTTTATTGAAAATTTTCCATATTTCACTTTCGTCTTTTCCATCTGGTATGTCTTTGACAGGAATTATATGTTCTTTCGGAAAAGGCAGAGACGACTTCTCCGCTAAATTATCCAGGGTCTCTTTTAATCCAGGCCAGTTCTTTTCTTCCGCTCCTTTTGTAAGAAATATATAGATATAATCGCTATCTCTCCAGTTATTACAGAGTAATTCAGCCAGACTGGACTGAATAAATTTTTGTGACGGCGCTTCTTTATCTTTCAGTGTATATATTACTTCTCCATAATTAGACGTTCCAAGAAAAGCAAGTAATTTTCTAGCCATAACCTCTTCTCCTTTCAATATTTATTGAAGCTAACTCTTTTTTAATTCTGCCTTCAGTTCTTTAATGGCTGGGAGATTTGTCTTAAGATCTTCAGATAACATCTTTGTTAGCAGATAACTGCTGATTCCAACAGGTTTATTAATATCTGTCTGGCCAGGTCAGATTGGGGAACGGGGAGAGTCTGCTCAAAGTTTGTTATGGCCTGTCCCTGCCGATGGTAGAGACCACTTTCAATCTGGTGAACCAGAACATTTCGACTCCATCCGTTTTCAATGGTTTTTCTTAGATACCATTCCCGCTCGATATGGTTTTTTATAAAATCCAATATTCGGACATTATGCCCCCAGGGAATTTGTGCAACAACCTGTTGCACAAATGATTCATCTTTATATTCTCTTGCCATAGTCGTCATATATTTAAGATTACGGGGAGAAAAACCTTTTATATCAGGGAATTCATTCTTCAGATCCGAAGCAATACGGTCAACTATCTTTGCTCCCCATCCCTGAGAAGATTGACGTTCCAGTATGTTCCGGCCAATATCCCGGTAAAGAAGAATTATTGACATGAGCATAAGCATATAATAAAGGTCTTCCTACCGTCACGCGTAACGCGTTACACGTCAC
The DNA here is from genome assembly GCA_040217665.1 of Vulcanimicrobiota bacterium. GTDB lineage: Bacteria > Vulcanimicrobiota > SpSt-956 > SpSt-956 > JAKJGF01 > CALARM01. The sequence goes on along the minus strand of JBEHWP010000843.1, from coordinate 562 downwards.
GAGAACAGTTATGTATTATTTATGCTCACCTCAGTAATTCCCTGTTTACAGAAAGACTGGCCCTGAGTTGTGAAGAGCTTATCCGTAATTTTAGCTCCTTTAAAAATGCTCCATAGCCAGATGGTAGATTGTTTATTTGTGCAGCAGATTGCTGCACAATATCTGTTTGTGAAGATATGTTGCCCTTTTTCATCTTCCCCATATCTGTTCACCGTCTCCTGTTCCCGACATAATCTGAATAGCTCAATTAATTTTATAACCTCCTATACTCCCGAAACCTCACATGCCTGAAAACATGCCTGTTCACAATCTTCCCGTCCTCTTCAGTCTGTTCATAAACCCTCTTTGTAGTCGAATAAACCGGCACAATCCCTTCCCTCAAACACCAGTCTACCAGGGCAAAAGTCATGCCGAACTCTCCCTGAATAAGTGCAAAATCGCCTTTCTCTGCATGACTTTTGATCCATTCAATAAAAAATCCGGCTTTTTCATCTATTTCGCCTTCCGGGGATATCTGTGACCAGAGGGACTGAAGATCATTCGGGAGAGATACGAATTCCTT
>JBEHWP010000842.1:0-3016 GCA_040217665.1 Vulcanimicrobiota bacterium | reverse complement strand
CCCTTTTACTTTCTTTGAACACAGATCTATAAGCAGTTTTGTAAAATCAATTTCCTCAAGGTTAAATTTTATTTTTTCATCCATATCACTCTGTTTCTGAAGAGGCTGTGGCTGAATGGCAAATTGATCTAACAGGTATGTGGCAACAACCGGTTCAATAGGAGCGCCGCCTCCATAGGCTTTTCTTATGCCATCAAGTATATCGGACAGTTTTATACCTTTTATCAAATAACCTGTTGCCCCTGCTTTAAAGGCACTCAGAACAAGCTGTTTGTCAGGGCTCAGAGCAGTGAGTATTATTACTTTTACTGAAGAACTTATCTTTTTAATTTCAGATGTGGCTTCAATGCCATCCATACCGGGCATACTTATATCCATTAATATTATATCAGGTTTTATCTCCATATTTTTAAATTTTTCCACTGCTTCATGACCGCTCGATGCAGTTCCGACTAATTCCATATCAGAGCTGTGTTCTATCATTTTTCCAAAGGCAATCCTCAGTTTAAGATCATCTTCTACAATAAAAACCCTTATAACAGGTGCATGCCTGTGAGTCAGATTTTCCGAAGAATCATCTAACTGTTTTTTTATTCTGTCTATTAAGCTATCGGGGTCTTCCCTCTCTATAAGTCTCAGGGCATGTTTCATTTCCGTAGCGGAAAAATATCTGTCTTCAGGTCTGTCCTGTAAAGCTCTCATTAAAACTGCTTCTAACTTCTCTGAGATTACCGGGTTAATCTCGCGTACAGGTTTAAATTTAAAAGGAACAGGTGCCACACCGGTAATAAGATGATGAAGTGTTGCCCCCAGGGAATAAATATCACTTCTTGTTTCTGTTTTACCTCTGTACTGTTCTCTGGGAGAATAACCCTGTGTTCCCACACCTGTCTGAGTGTCATCTTCCTCTAACATCTTGGCTACACCGAAGTCTACAAGCATAATATGTTTATCTCTTGCTCTTATCATTATATTGGAAGGTTTTAAATCTCTGTATATAATAGGAGGCTGCTGACTGTGCAGATATTCAAGGACTTTACATATGGTTATAGCAAGCCTGAGAATCATATCTTCAGGCAGACCGGGGGTTCCCTCTTTTTTAAGTATACTGTAAAGATCATCTCCTGCAATATAATCCATAACAAGATAATATTTTTTACCTTCAAAAAAATAATCTGTAACACATGGTAAATTGGGGTGACGGAGTTTTGCAAGGATTTCCGCTTCAGTCTTAAAACGTTCAAGACTGTACCTCTTCTGGTCATCTCCGAAAAAATGCAAAAACAATTCCTTAACGGCACAGAGACTGTTAAGCCTCATATCCTTTGCAACATATATACCTGCCATACCGCCTGCTTTAAGAGGGGCTATTAATTTATATCTGTCATTTAATATGATTACACGGGTAAGTTTATCCCTGGGACAGTTCTGAAGAGAAGCAGAACATTTTACGCAATTTACATCATCTTCTTTATTGGAATAACTGCAGTTAATACAATATATCAATTTATTTCACCCGATGTTAGAAATTTAAGTTATACATGGGTTTCGGGTTTGGGGTTTTGGGTTTTTCTTAACCCAACACCCAAAACCCAAAACCTTTAAAACCTGGCAATGAGCATATAAAAGGTTTTTCTCCCGTGACGCGTCACGAGAGCTATATGTATTATATACACTTACCTCAGCAAGCTCTACCGGCACTGCCAAGAACATGAACATTTTTATGTTTGTAAAGTTCAAGTAAAGCAGAACGGGCAGGGCCTAAATATTTACGGGGATCAAATTCGGCAGGTTTTTCTACAAAAACCTTCCTTATAGCAGCAGTCATGGCAAGTCTGCCGTCTGAGTCTATATTTATCTTACATACTGCAGATTTCGCAGCTTTTCTTAACTGCTCTTCAGGAATACCTGCTGTATTTTCCATTTTCCCGCCATATTTATTGATTTCCTCTATAAGCTCCTGAGGAACTGAGGAAGATCCGTGGAGAACAATTGGGAAACCGGGGATTTTCTTCTCAATTTCATCGAGTATATCAAACCTCAAATCTGGAGGATTCTCTCCCGGCTTGAGTTTAAATTTATAGGCACCATGGGATGTGCCTATAGATATGGCAAGAGAATCAACACCTGTTCTGCCGACAAAATCTATAACTTCTTCAGGTCTTGTATAATGAGATTGTTCAGACTGCACCTCATCCTCTATACCTGCAAGTACTCCCAGTTCACCTTCCACTGTAACATCATGTTTATGGGCAAAGTCTACAACTTTCTTTGTAAGAGCAATATTTTCTTCATAAGGCAGATGAGATCCGTCAATCATAATGGACGAAAATCCATATTCTATACATGATACTGCCAGTTCATAACTGTCACCATGGTCAAGATGAAGGGCTATCGGGATATTTCCTCCCATTTTTTTTGCCATTTCCACTGCTCCCTGCCCCATATAACGGAGAAGTGTTTCATTTGCATATTGCCTTGCACCTTTACTTACCTGAAGTATTACCGGAGATTTCGTCTCCACACAGGCTGTTATAATAGCCTGAATTTGCTCCATATTATTAAAATTATAGGCAGGTATGGCATATCCTCCATCCATGGCCCCCTTGAACATCTCTCTTGTATTCACAAAACCCAGATCTTTATAAGATACCATAAAAAATCTCCTTTACATCAAATTTTACTGATTATAATACAACCTTTTATAAATAATCTTATTTATGGATATAAGATTTATAAAAAGTCATGAACTGATTATAATATTCTGCGTATTATTGTATAATTCCTTTTCCTTAACTCTTTTTGCCCTGCAAGTTTTACATGGCAGTATGGGGCCGGTATATTATACTGAGGGAACAATTATACTATAGTAATTTTATGTGACTATATAACAAAAATCCTTGCAATAATTTTTTTTTAAAAGTATAATAATTTATATGAAAATGATGAAGTTTTATGCTCCACTGTCTATTCATTTTCATATTTGGTTGTGACCGATACGGTCATGCCTGTTAGA
>JBEHWP010000841.1:0-3018 GCA_040217665.1 Vulcanimicrobiota bacterium | reverse complement strand
CGTAACGCGTCACGCGTTACGCGAGGACAAGAACCATAATTTGCCAGAGTTATTTTCTTTCAGTCCCTTAGCTATGCAAATTGTTTATGTTGGAAACTTTATAATTATATAAGATCTGTCAGGTGAATTCAATCGGTATTTTTTCAGTGAGAAGTGAAAAGTGAGCGGTGAAACCACCCATTATGGGCAATGTTATTACCGACCTGAGCATAAGCATTTAGAGCCTATCCGAAACGTGATATTTATTGCACACTCTTCCGGTGGGTAAGGCTCTGGAGAAAAATATATACCGTATTAACAGTAATTTGTAAATTAAATAAATGTAATATCGTAGCAGTCTTTAAAGACAGGTTGTTTTGCAAGAGGATTATATATTTTTCGGAAGAGCCTCACATGCCGTAAGTTATTTGATGACTTTTCTGATAGGCTCTTATTACTCACTACTCTCCTGAAGATGTTTATGAAAAAGTTCCCTGAATCACACTATAAACTGCTCATATTTTCATTTATATGCCTGTTCTGGAGCATTACAGTCATAGTATCTATGTGTATAGATGTGTTTTCTACAAATCCGGAATGGGGATTATTTGATAAATACGAATGGGATCTTGTAGATCTAAGATTTAAAATCAGAAATAGTTATTGTAGCAAGAAAATAAATGAGAATATCGTAATAATAGATATAGATGAATTTACGCTCGGGAAAGGAGAGGAAATAGGTCAATGGCCTTTCCCGCGTTCTTATTATGCAGATCTGGTAAAATCCTTAAAAGAAGACGGAGTTCAAGTTATCTGTTTCGATATACTCCTTTCCGAACCTGACAGAACAGGCCGTAATAACGATTTACTCTTTGCCGGAGCAATGAAAGAAACAAAAAATGTCATTCTCCCCATGGAATTCTCAAATCAAACCCTTCCATTTAATTCTTTTAAACAGACAGATAATATTATAGAAATAAGTAAAGCCGTATTGCCTGTAAAAGAATTAAGAGAAACCTGTTCTCTTACAGGCTTTGTTGACATATCACCTGAAAGTGATGGCGTTTTTCGAAAGGTTAATTTAAAAAAATATTACCACGATAAAGAATTCATGTATTTTTCTCTGGCCATAGCAACCTATATATTGAATGTAACACCTGATGATTTAAACATATCTGCAGATAAAAAGGGAAAGATGTTTGTAAATTATCAGGGAGGATATAAAACCTTTAAATATATACCGTTTTATGAAGTATATAAAAAAACTTACAGAAAAACCAGTAAAAACTTTTTCAAAGATAAATATGTAATAATAGGTTCAAGTGCTCCGGGCCTCGGAGACCTGAAATCTACACCTGTTTCAAACCTGTTACCGGGAGTAGAAATACAGGCGACAGCATTAAATACTATACTTAACAGGGATTATATTACCCGGTCATACTTCCCTGTAGATGCAATCCTTATAATTACGGGCTCTGTCGTAACAGCATGTTTTCTGTCAGTACTCAGCCCTTTATGGGGCACCATAATTGTTTTATCAACTGAAATTATAATTATTTTTATAAGTTTTATCCTCTTTATGAATAATAATTTTCTTCTTACAACTGTTCCTATTTGCACTGTCATAACTACATGTTACATGAGTATAATTTCTTATAGATTAATCACAGAAGAACGTCAGAAAAGAAAATTAAAAAATATCTTTCAGAGATATGTAAGTCCACAGGTAGTAAATTTAATAATAAATTCGTCTGACAGACCTGCCCTGGGTGGAGAAAGAAAAAAAATGACTGTTTTATTTTCAGATATAAGAAATTTCACTCCTATGAGTGAAAAATTAAAACCTGAAGAAGTAGTCAATGTACTTAATGAATATTTTACATCTATGGCAGAAATAATATTTCAATATGACGGAACTATTGACAAATTTATTGGTGATTGTATAATGGCATTCTGGGGAGCTCCTATATATCACAGTGATGACGCTCTGAGAGCAGTTAAAGCGGCACTGGGAATGAAAAAAAAATTGGAAGAACTTCAGAAAAAATGGGAAAAAGAAGGTAAACCTCCTGTGGCAGTGGGTATAGGTATAAATACAGGAGAAGTTGTAGTTGGTAATATAGGTTCTCCTGAAAGAATGGAATATACTACAATAGGAGATGAAGTTAATCTTGCTTCACGGCTTCAATCAATAGCAAAAGAAGGACAGATATTTATAAGTAACAGTACCTACAGAGAAGTCTGTGAAGAGATAGAAGCAAAAGAAATAACTCCCGTAAAAGTCAAGGGGAAATCAGACCCGGTAATCCTTTATGAAGTCACAGGTATTAAAGAACATAATGATAAGTAGGTGTTAATAATTGGTTCGTTTTCTTTTTTACAGGCTTTTACTTGCTCATATGCTGGGAGAATTTCCTCTTCAAACAACGAAAATCTCTGAATTTAAACAGAGAAATTTCGTGGGTATTATTTTTCATTCTCTCATATACACATTAATGGTATTAATATTCTGCCTGCCATGTATTACCAGGTTCTGGCCCTGTATAATCATCATAGGAATAACCCATGTATTAATAGAACAGGCCAGAGTTTCAGCCATAAGATATCTGAAAAAAGATAATCTGTGGATCTTTCTTGTAAAACAGATACTTCATATAGTAGTAATATATTCTGCCATTTTAATCGGTAATGTTAAGAATTATTCCCCCCTGGAACCATACAGTTTGCCGGAAACAATAACACTATCTTTTGAAAGTTTCGGGCGATTGTTTTTATATACCTATTATGACGATAAAACTATTATTTATTATACCGGTTTTTGCTTTTCCATCTTTGTTACATCATTTATAATATATTATCTGGAAAAACTTATATTACCCAAAGAAGAACAGTTACTCATAGGCAGTTACAGGGAATTAATAGGATTTATAGAAAGAGGCATGATTACGGCCTTTGCTCTTAAAGGATGGATTTTATATATAATCATCTATACGATTATAAGATTTATTATATGTGTCATATTAAAACTATATATAAATC
>JBEHWP010000840.1:0-3024 GCA_040217665.1 Vulcanimicrobiota bacterium | reverse complement strand
TCTACTTAAAATTTCTTTTCCCTTTTATAAATTTAAATCTATTATAGGAACTGTCATATAATCATAGAATATTATACTTATGTATGTTATTAATTCAGGATATTTTGATTATAAACATTGCCATGAATTACAGAAAAAAATTGTAGCTTTAAAAGAGATTGATTTTCCCGATGTCTTTATTCTTGCAGAACATCCTCCTGTAATAACCCTTGGTCATAGAGGTAAAAAAGAGAATATTTTTCTATCGGAAGAAGAACTGAAAAAAAGAAATATATCAACTCTCAGAATTGAACGGGGAGGTGATGTTACATATCACGGCCCCGGTCAGTTAGTCGGTTATCCCATAATTAAGCTGACAGACTATAAGTTAAAAGTAAGGGAATTCATAGAAAGACTCGAAGAAGTGCTTATAGTTACTCTGAAAAATTATAATATTACAGGCACGAGAAATGAGATAAATCACGGTGTATGGATAGGAAATAATAAGATTGCTTCCATAGGAATAGGCATAAGAAGATGGATAACGTTTCACGGTTTCGCTCTGAATGTGAATACTCATATTGAAGACTTTAATATGATAAAAGCATGCGGCCTTGATAATACAGGTGTTGTTTCTATGGAAAAAATTGCAGGGAAGGAGTTTTCTCTATCTGAAGTTTCTGGTATAATATGTCATAATTTTTCAAAAATTTTTAATATTTCACTCAAAGAAATTTCTTATGAAGAATTTTTAATAAAATTTTTTAACTGAGAATCGTCAGGATTTTCCATTTATATTGCTATATAGCAATCAGATGGAAATGAAGAGAGCAAAATTACGTCAACGGGAAAGATAATTATGAAAATAACAAAAAAACCTGTATGGTTGAGAACAAAACTTCCTTCAGGGGAACAGTACGGTAAACTTGTAAATATATTGAAAGAGAGAAATCTTCATACTGTATGTCAGGAAGCAAGATGTCCCAATATAGGAGAATGCTTTTCCTGCGGTAAAGCGACTTTTTTAATAATGGGAAATATATGTACAAGAGATTGCAGGTTCTGTGCCGTCACCCACGGAATTCCTGGCTTAACTGACCCTTCCGAACCTGAACATATTGCCCTTACTATTTTAAACTTAAATTTAAGTTATTCTGTTATAACATCTGTTACAAGAGATGATCTTCCCCTTGGAGGTGCAGAACATTTTGCAGAAACAGTAAGATCAATAAAAAGACTTTCTCCCGGAACTAAGATTGAAGTGTTAACACCTGATTTTCAGGGCAGTAAAAAGGCTATTGAAATAGTAATTTCATCAGGCCCCGATGTGTTCAATCATAATGTGGAAACAGTTCCGTCACTTTATCAGGCAGTAAGACCTCAGGCCATATATGAAAGGTCTATAGATGTGATAAGAATGGCGAGAGAAATTAATAAGGATATTATTATAAAATCAGGTCTTATGGTAGGGCTGGGAGAAACAAAAGAAGAGATACTGTCGGTAATTAAAGATCTTGTAGATGCAGGATGCCAGATTCTTACAATAGGACAGTATCTGTCTCCTTCAAGGAATCATTTTCCTGTAGACCGTTATATTACTCCTGAAGAATTTATATTCTTCAAAGAGGAAGGGGAAAAGATTGGTATGAAAAAAGTAGTATCTGCCCCTTTAGTGAGAAGTTCTTATTACAGAAGCGATATTTTAGATTAGTTTTACCTCGCGTCACGCGTCACGCGTTACGCGTCACGATTAAAACAAACATTAGGAGGTATAGATATGAAAATGGTAAAAGCAAATGAACCATGCCCCTGTGGCAGCGGAGTCAGATTTAGAGACTGCTGTCTTCCTAAAATGATGATGATGGGAATGGCACAGCAGCAGGAACATCCTTCCCAGAGAAGGCAGGGACAGAACAGAGAAATGAACGGGAAAAAGGAAGATACGTTTTCTGTAACGAGAGATGATATTATGGAAGCCTCTTCTCAGGAAAAACTTGCCATTGCAGAGAAACTTGTTTCCCGTAACAGGGAAGATGAAGCAATTGAGATATTTGAAATAGTCCTGTACAAAAAAGAAGAAGACATTGATAATATTGATCTCTTTTTCAGGGTAATAAATTATTATAAAAGAACAGGAAACTATGAGAGAGCGCTTCTGTTCTGCAATGAATTGATAAAATATGACGGACAGAAGGGCGGAAAATTTGATCAGGAGGCTCTGGGGCTTAAAGGAGAATTACTTATTAATTCCGGACAGTTACATGAAGGTAAGAGCATATTTCTGGAGCTTATTGAGAAATATCCTGATAATCTCTGGAACTATTATAATTTATCCAATTCTCTCGTTGAAAGCGGATTTTCTTCAGAAGCAACGGAATATATAGAAAAAGGAATTGCCCTTAATACTCCCGACCCTGAAAAAGTTAAAGTTCTTTTGAGACGAATTTTAAGTAAAATTAATTCAACCAGGGAAGAATAGGAGATATCATTTATGGAACAGGTAAAACCGGGAACTGTATTCAGAAAAGTAAAAGCAGGAATTTTAGGTGCAACAGGCACTGTGGGTCAGAGATTCATTCAGTTGCTTGACGGACACATGTATTTTGAACTGACAGAACTCTGTGCTTCTGAAAAAAGTGCCGGCAAATTGTATGAAAAAGCTGTGGCGGGAAGATGGAAAATAAGCGCTGATATTCCTGAAATGGCAAAAAAACTGACAGTAAAAGACTGTAAACCTCCTCTGGACTGTAAAATACTTTTTTCCGGCCTGGACAGCTCTGTCGCGGGAGAAATCGAAGAAGAGTTTGCCAGTAAAGGATATGTAGTTGTAAGCAATTCAAAAAATCACAGGTGGGATAAACATGTTCCTCTGATGAGTGCCGAAGTGAACCCGGAACATCTTGATCTGATAAAACATCAGGAGTCATATAAAAAATCAGGTGGATTTATAGTAACCAATTCCAATTGTACTATAATGGGGGTGACAATGGTCTTAAAAGCACTGCATGATAAATTCGGAGTGGAACAGGTTCATCTCGTGTCCAT
>JBEHWP010000839.1:0-3032 GCA_040217665.1 Vulcanimicrobiota bacterium | reverse complement strand
ATATAATCGTAACGCGTGAAAGATGGTTCGTGATGCGTGATGCATAATGCGTGATGCGTAATGGGTATTTAATCCCAGGGCGTTTAATTAAACGCCCTGACTCACGACTCACCACTCACTGTTCACTGCTCACTCTTTCCTACAAACACAAAAGGTGCCCAGAAAAAAGGATGTCTGTAAGAAACATCTTCACCGTAAAGCATGTCACTTTCTTTCATAAGCTCAAGTTTTGCCTGCAGTAAATCTTCTGCTTTATTCATACCGGAAAGTAATTTTTTGTAAAAAATTTCCATCAGTTTCGCAGTAGATGAACTGTCTACACTCCAGAGACTTACTACTATAGACGGAGTTCCTGCGTACATAAAAGATCTTGTAAGCCCTACGACCCCTTCTCCTGATCTTATTTTGCCAAGGCCTGTTTCACAGGCACTTAAAACTACCAGTTCGGCATTTATATCAAGGTTTAAAACCTCTGATGCCTTTAAAAAACCATCTTCGGAAGAACGGGAATTCATAGAAAAAGCAAGACTCGATTCCATAGGGTTTTTCTCATTTAAAAGACCGTGAGTAGCCAGAAGAAGATATTTGTAAGAAGAACATTCCTTTTTAAAATTTTCCTCCGTAGCTTCTTTTCTTATATAAATATCTCCTGAATCCCTGAACATTTCACAGATATTTTTTACTTCTGCCTCCGTTCCGGGAAGTGGTTTTAATGAATAGCCCTGAAGTCTTATAAGTCCTGCAGCGAGCGTTTCATCAAGTGTTGTTTCCCCTGTATCTTCAAAAGAAGGATTCCCGAAGCCGAGATATGCTCTGGAATTTTTTTTATGTGCCTCCTCCAGAACAGGGTCAAGTATACTGGCAGAAGGGACATAATCTATAATATAATCTTCTACTAAAAATCTGGCAGATGAAAAATTCGAAAAGACTGAATTACTCTTATTCTGAGGTTTAATATCCGATATAAGAACCTCAAAGGGAAGATAGTAGAGTATACCGTCAGGAACAATGATAAGTTCCGCACCTTTCGGAAGAGAGTCTCTGAGCGGTTTAAAGAGGATATTATAGAGTTCATGAAGATTATTCATATCTATACCTGATAATATCTTCTTAAACGTTTTGTTATCCAGATTCATTTCATTCTTCAACTCTTCAAAGGGTTTTCTGAAAGCTTCGATTTTAACCTTAATATCCTTTTCTGACGAAGGTATTTCTGCCAGAGAGACAGATTTTTTTGATATTATCCATACATTTATCTTCTCATTATTTATAAAATACTCCAGTATATACTGATTTTCTTTCAATACTTTATTCTGTATCTCTTCCACTGTAAGAGGATTTTTTATACCTGTAAGACATGAATAGGACGGGCTGTTCAGAGAAAGTTCTTTCCTGACAGCATCAAGTTTTTTTCTCGTAATGTCCAGTTTTTCATTCAATTCTTTAACTCTCTGACTGTCGGGATTATATCTGGCCATTTCTTCCTGAAGAGATTTTTCCAGATAATTTATTTCGGCCTGTAAATTTCTATCTCCCTCCAGAAGTGCCGGATCTGCCCCTTTTTTTATATCCACTCCGGCTACTATAAGAGAATCCAGCAAAGCTCTCGCCCTTGACATTTCAAGGTAATTAAAAGCATCAAGATGTTTTCCCCTTCTCAGGAAAAAGTCTATTACCTTTTTGTATAAAGGCATTACCTTTTCAGAAAAAGATTCTTTCAGGTTTTCAGATATTATACCTCCTCTTAATTTTTCCAGTTCTTTTATTGAATCTATATAATACTGAGCAGCAAGTTCAAGTTCACCTTTTTCTTCATAAATGGCGGCTATTTTCTGATCTGTTTTAATAGTACCCCATCTATTATCTACTTCTCTGTAAAAGGCAAGACATTCCTTATAAATCTCCATAGCCCTGTCGGCTCTGGCCTGGCGTCGATAGATTTCCGCCATATAATAAGTGGTATCAATAACACCACCTTTATCTCCGAAATCCTCTGCCCGTTCCTTAAGCCTTCCGTAATTCTCAAAAGCCTCTTTATCATTGCCCTTATTTAGATAAGTTTCGGCTATATTAAAAAGAAACTTTTTATATTTATAATATTTTTTAATGTCTTCATTTTTACGGAATAAATCATCAGCCAGTTCCTTTTCTGCATCTCTGGCACAGGCCAGTGCATTATCAAAATCATTTTGTTCCAGATAAAATTGACCCAATCTAATAGAAATATCGCCATGAACACCTTCATCTCTACCGGCAATTTCCTTTGCTTCAATGATCTTTTGCATACCAAAATCCTTATTTCCCATAATATAATAATCTATACCTGTTTTGGATAGAAGAATAGCTTTCCCCTGAAGATCACCTGCCTTATTAAAAGCTTCCATAGCAAATCTATGATATTTAAGAGCTTCTTCATAGAGTCCGAGCTCATAATAAAGAGAGCCTATCCGGTCAAAAGAAATAGCTTCTCCCCTGTTATCAGAAAGTTCTTTATATATGTTCATAGCTTTTTCATAGGATTTTATACTTTCCTGGTAATTTCCGCAGGAAAGAAAAACTTCTCCCCTGGAAATAAATGTTTCTGCTTCAGAAACTTTATCGGCAACACCGTTAAATATATTTAATGCATTATCATAAGATTCTATAGATTTTTCATAAAGACACAGAGCCTGATATACATTCCCAAGTCTGAGATAACATACCCCTTCTCCTTTAAGATCCTTAACGTTTTTATAAAGTTTCAGTGCATCAGACAGATCTTTTTCTGCTTTATCCAGTTTACCTTCTCTATAATACTCTGTACCGGTTCTCAGGAGATTATCAGGAATTTCTTCTGCCACAACATTTGAAAAAAGAAATAAACATAACATTACTGTAACGAAAATTATTTTATACATAAATATTCCTCCTTATAATCGTAACGCGTGACGCGTGACGCGTGACGCGAGGCAAGATAAAGATTACTGACCTTTTCCTTTTACAGTATAAAGACAGTCTCTGAAACCGTAAAAATAGACTTCTTCTATTTTTTC
>JBEHWP010000838.1:0-3032 GCA_040217665.1 Vulcanimicrobiota bacterium | reverse complement strand
TTAAGTCAAAAACTTCCAGTGACAGTTCTTTTTTTCTCCCGTCACCCGTGATGAGTCACGCGTCACGGGAGCATATCGGTAATTAAATTTCTACTTTATCATTTTTGCATTCTTTACCGGAATCACTTTGAGAAGATTTTTTAGAATCGTTGACGTAAAAACCGCTTCCCCTGAAAATTATTCCTGCAGGTGAAATGATCTTATGAGTTCTGTCGCTTTTGCATAAAGTGCATGATGTGTTATCCGGTTTATTGGTCATAGTAAATATCTCAAATTTTCCTTTACAGTCGTTGCATCTATATTCGAAGAAAGGCATTTTAATTCCCTCCTTTAAAATTTTTAAATATAATACTATTAATATTATAATACTTATTTAGTCACATATTGTCAAGATGTAATTTGTATATTTTTTGTTGTACGACCGGTAAAAAAATCAGGCAATAGAATTTTTTTTCTACTGCCTGAAGTTTTTTAGATTGTTACTTTGTATCAGGAAACTCCTGAGGGAAATCATTTTCAGCCGCCGGAATTGCATGGTGGTTTCTCTACCGGTTTCTGACTGCATGACGGCGGGATGATTACACTGTCTATTATATGTATCACTCCATTACTTGCTTTGATATCTGTCTTTACAACCTTTGCGTTATCCACCATTACAACTTTATCTTTTACTTTTACTGTTATCTCTTCACCCTGAACCGATTTAGCTCTGTCAATTTTTACCACATCTTTTGCCAGAACTTCTCCTGAAACTACGTGATATGTGAGGATAGTCTTTAATTTATCTTTGTTTTCTGGTTTAAGAAGGTCCTCTAAAGTACCTTTCGGTAATTTTGCAAAAGCTTCATCAGTAGGAGCAAATACAGTAAAGGGCCCTTTACCTTTCAGCGTGTCCACAAGGCCTGCCGCTTCCAGGGCTTTTACAAGAGTCTTAAAGGAACCTGCATCTTTTGCAGTATCTACTATATTTTTCTTTTCAGATGCTCCGTAGATATAGGAATATGTAGTGAGTGATATGAGTGATAATGCTACTAAAATTATCAAAAATTTATATTTGTTTGCGAATGAAATTACCTCCTTTAAATTTTTTATTTGTCGAAAAACTATAATCTCATTATATATTTTATTTTTTTAAAAGTCAATAGCTTTTATTGTAATTTTTTTAATAAAGTTTATTTTTTTAATCAATAATTATTTGTTTTAATAGAGAGATTATTCCGTATTTTTTTGCTTTTTCCATTGATTAATGATAAAATAGCTGATAATTTGTTGATGAATAAAATAAATATAATAAGGAACATAAAATAAATCTTTACCTGACATTCAGAAGAAATTGATAAAATGAGAAAGGGGAATTGCGTTAAAAATGAATCACGAAACATTACTTGCCGAATATAAGAAAGCGCTGGCCACTCAGAACTGGGATGTTGTGGCTCCTATGATTCATGAGAAAGCCTGTTTTATTTTTACCGAAGGCACATATTTCGGGAAGACTGCTATTGAAACTGCAGTAAGAGCTACCTTTGACCTTATCAAGAACGAAAATTATTCTATTAAAAATTCGGTCTGGATACATGTAAGCGATACATGTGCCATATGCACATATGATTTCGAATGGTCCGGCCTTATTTCCGGGAAAGATGCTTCAGGGAGGGGACGTGGGACTACTGCCGTTATATTTGACCATGGCAAATGGCAGATTATTCTTGAACATCTCGGACCGCCGGCTTGCCGGCCATCCAGTTAATTTAGAAACGGAAATACTGATTTGACCATAAGCATGTAATAATAATTTTTCTCCTATCCGCGTTATACGTTATGCGTCACGAGAGCATATATGTTTTATTTAATGTTTACATCAGTAAGTGAAGCTACCTGCCGTAAAAAAATACCATCTTGCTTGTTTTATACCGGTGTTTATTTTATAATATAATAGATTTTTCTGTATTTTTATTAATGAGTGTTTAAGGGAGGAAGGAATATGTTTATTATTGCCAATGCAGGTACCTTTATAGCTGTTTTCCCTCATTATATACTGTTACCTCTTCTTGTTATAATCTATCTTGTCTTATTTTTTCGTCTATGGGTAGTTCTGACAGAAAAACAGATTTCCAGTAAATGGAAGAAATCTTTAATTATACTTTATACATTGCCATTGATAGTTATAATTTCTGATGTTTTCTTCTTTCATTTCCTTACAGAAAGTATTATTGTTCATTACGGTAGTGCAAGTATTGGAATGGCTCGAATAGACCACTTTTTTTACATCACATGGATTTTTATAATAATACTTCTTTTATTGATGGCCATAATACGTTTATGTAAGAAATGGCTGGAGACAAAATATCCTTTAGCCTATAATTATTTAACATCAATTATCTATATATTTCTATGGACTTTATCTTTATATTTTTTCTTTTATCAAAGTTTTATTTTTGCCAGTTTATTTATCTTTGTTGTTACTGTGATAATAACAATAAGACAGTTCAGAGAAAAAGGAAGATTGAAGAATTATACTGTCATAAATACTGTAAACATGGCACTTCTTTCGGTTTTATGGTTTTTTTCCTCTATTGTTTTCCTTATAATTCTTCAGGGTGGTTCCCTTTTTTTATGGTATGACAGTGGATTTGGGAGATGTGGGCAGAACTTAAAGGAATTAGCTACAGCGGTTGAACAGTATTATACAGATAATAGTAAATGTCCTGATTCTCTGCAGGAACTGGAAGGAAAATATTTAAAAAAAGTGCCTGTCTGCACCAATCTTCCCGGAGAGGAACCATTCAGTTCAAAATATTTCTGGGAAAAATTTTATGATATTAAATATTCTACTTCCGTTTATACCTATATTCATACAGCGGAGAATTACACCATATGTTGCCAGAGAGGACACCCCAAATGGTGGACTAAACCAGGATATCCAAGATACAGTCCAACAGAAGGTCTTAATCTGGGTCTCGGGCAATAATGGTTATTATTCATATGAAATTTTCGCAGATTTTAATATTTATAATTACTTTTATACTTGCTTC
>JBEHWP010000837.1:0-3033 GCA_040217665.1 Vulcanimicrobiota bacterium | reverse complement strand
TCCGAGCATCTTTTTCGCATCGGTGCCCACGGAAACGATGCGGTTGACCCCGCCCTGCGCCATCTTCACGGCAACGACCGACGGCTCCGACATCACGATCCCCTTATCCCTCACGAACACCAGGGTGTTGGCTGTGCCGAGATCTATGGCAATATTATTTGAAAAGACATCTATCAGATTTGTAATAAAGGAAAGATTCATTATGTCAACCCCAGATGTTTATACCGGTTTTTATAAGGATGGTATACAGTGTTACCAGTGGTAAACCAACTACATTATAGTAACAGCCATTAATATATTCAACAAAGAGAGCACCTTTTCCCTGTATTCCGTAAGATCCTGCTTTATCAAAAGGTTCTCCTGTAGATATGTAACTATCTATTTCCATAGAAGATATATCTCTGAATTTTACAATAGTTTCTACATGTTCTGTAATTTCTTTTTGTATTTTATTATCTCTCACTGAAATTCCGCTGTAAACTGTATGAGTTTTCCCGCTCAGTAAGGATAGCATTCTTCTTGCATCATCCTCTGTTTCCGGTTTTTCAAGGATATGATTGTTTAATACAACTATAGTATCACAGCCGATTACAATACAGTCTTCTTCCGGAGAAAGTAAAATTGCTCTTGCTTTCTCTTTAGCATTATAGCAGCATAACTCCTGCGGGGTAAGGTTATTCTGAGCTATTTCTTTCCAGTTACTGACCTGGATTTCAAATTTAATTCCCAATAGTTTCAGAAGTTCCTGCCTTCTGGGAGAGTTAGAAGCCAGAATTATTCTCTTCAATTTAGTTCCTTTCCGGATTAACTTATATTAATATGTTATAACCTCAGAATAACCTTCCCCCTTATGAGTTTTGAAACAATTAAATTCTACTGACTGAGCAATAACCATATAAGAAACGTTCCCATCCCGTCACGCGTTACGCATAACGAGAGCATATATTTTATGCTTAACTCAGTAATATGTTACGGAACTTAACTTTAAATATTTCCATATAACTTTTTAAATCCCTGCAAGAAAGATTTTGAAAAATAAAAGGTGAAGCGACAGTCTCGTTTCACCTTTTATTTACTACACTTATTTCAGATAAGTTTTAACGTTTTCTCTTTCCACGTTTTACCATCTGAATTTTCAGGTGACAGTTCCAGAACTCTTTCAAAACATTTGAGGGCATCATTATATTTTTTGAGTTCATAGAGAGAAATGCCTTTGTTCAGCCATATGTCAGGAAGCTGAGGGTATCTTGCCAGAGCCATATCATAATAGAGAATTGCTTCTTCATGTTTTCCCTGCTTTGCCAGAACGAGACCCATATTAAATGAGTATCCCATATCTGTGGGGTCCAGTTCCATGGCTTTATTATAACATGCTATAGCTTCCTCGTATTTACCTTCCTCTTCAAGAAGTAAACCTTTTGCAAAAATAGCATGCTGATATGACGGATCAATCTCTAAAATTTTATCATACCATTTATATGCTTCTTCATATTTTTTTTGAAATCCCAGAATAAATCCCTTGAATAAATAAGCTTCAATATATTCTTTATCCAGTTCTAAAGCTTTATCGAAACATTTGATTGCTTCATCTTTTTTTCCCTGAGCATAAATGGTGAGTCCTTTTGCATACCAGACACATGCTACATCAGGTTTGAGTTCCAGAGCTTTTTCGAAACATATAAGTGCTTCTTCATTCTTCTTTTTTCCTTCTTCATCGTTAACCATACATCTAAGAGTATTATTCAGCAGTCCTTTTGTATACCATACTTCAAAATAGGCAGGATTAATCTCCAGAGCTTTATCAAAACATTTCATTGCTCTGTCCTTGTCAAATTTTGACTCACCGAGATTATAGAGAACGCCTTTACAGTACCATTCTTCTGCTGTTTCTGCTTTAACAGGCATATGGTTAATTATTAAGACTATTAATATTAAAATTATAATTTTTTTGAACATATTCTCTACCTCCTTAGAATTTAATCAGCTCTGTTTTTATGGAAGGGTATATCCTCCGGGGTAATATGGCTGATTAACATATTGTATCTGCTGACTGCAGACTTCTTTCCCATCCCGTAATTCTACCCCTGTATGTTCTCCCGGACCAAGAGACAGGGTTTTACTCCATGTAGTAGTAATAACAGTAATATAATAGTAATAACCGTTGACACTGTAATTATATGAGAGACTGCCCTGGGATGAATAAGAAGATCGGGCTGTTATCGTATATTTCCCCGGAGGCAGACTGGTAAAAGAAAAATTACCGTCCTGTGGAAGTCCGCACGATGCTACTTCTCTTGTTGCAGGTATACGGGCATTATTTATATATTCCTCTGTAAGTCTGATTATGCCTGATTGAAAAGGTTTGTTAATTACTACAGAGCCTGAAATAGAACCGGGTGTATTAACGCTATATTGACCTGCCGGGCCGGTAATAGTTACCTGTAATTGCTTCCCTGAACCTTTATACGTTGCACCGACAAAATCCGCTGTAGCTGTAACATTCAGATAGTAAATATTTTGCCCTGTATATCTGTCAGGTCCTATGGCAAGAAGGCTCAGAGGTGCAGATTTGCCGTTTATAGTCATCTGTGAAGGTAATGACTGAAGATTTGAGTCGACTCCGAGCATAGAAATATAGTCTGCTGCAGGGGCATACATGATATTATTCTGATATATAACAGCTTTAGGAAAGGTACTGCCGTTTATTGTAAGAGGTACTGACAGGGGATCTATAAAAGAACTGGAAAGAGTGGTGAACTGGGATGAATTGACCTGCAGTGATAGAGATAATAACAGTAATAAAATTATAATATTGGATTTTAAAATATTTTTAACTCTGAACATATAAAACCTCCTTTTCTATAAAAATTTTTAGAGTAAAAAGAAATGAACGATAGTGTTTTTTTACGACAGGTAGATTTACTTTTAATGGGTTCTGGGTGATAGGTGTTGGGTTAAGAAGATCCGAAACCCGAAACCTATAACCCAGAACCCAAAACCTGAGACTTTTAATTAATTTTCATTTTCATGTAA
>JBEHWP010000836.1:0-3033 GCA_040217665.1 Vulcanimicrobiota bacterium | reverse complement strand
AATAAAATGGCCAAAGTCGCGTTAAAGTGTTATAATATTACAAATAAAAAGGAGGAATATATTATGAAAAAATATTTTATCTGTGTAATTTTTTTAATTTTTTTGTTGTCTTTACCGGCTTTTGCCGATTCTCCTCTTACTTCTACGGAGTTTTATAAGGCTTATATAGATATAGAGCAGGTGAAAAATGCAAAGGGAGCAACATTGAATGAAGATATATTCAATTTTATTACAGATCCCTATGAACCTCTTGATGTTCGTATTGCTGTTATCAATGCTATGGGATGGAATATAAACGGAACAGACAACGGTAAGATTTTTATTGATTTAATGGCCAGGAAATTAAATAAAGGGCCTGAAAAACTTAAAATAAGCGAACTGTCTTCTGAAGAAATTCTCTGTCTGGGCTATATGCTGTCAATGGATGATTATTTTAATTTGAGTCCTGCTGCACAGACAGGAGGAGAAGTGGAAACTTCAGATCCTCTGACTTTAGTGAAGAAAGCTGCTGTTCAGAAACCGGGGAATTTTACTATTCAATTAATAGCCTCTCTGGTTAAAGCTCAGAGTTTATTATCTTCTGAAACAGAGTGGGGAAATATTTATCTTACAGTTAACAGAGTAGTTTCTTCTGACCTGGAAAAAAATATGAGAAAAGAAGCACTTGCAATTATAATGGATTATATAGGGAATTATAAGGAGTATGTTGATAAGGATAAAATAAAAGAAACTGCCATTATAATCAAGGCATTTAAAGAAGTAAAAGGGAATACCGGTTTTAGCAAAATTGAATTAAGTCCTGATGTGACAAAACTTGTTACAACAGGGACAGATGAAAAAGCAGTAAGAATATGGAATGTTAAAACGGGAGAGGAGATTACTTCTCTAAATACAGCAGATTTTATTGATTGCACTATCTTCAGTGCTGATGGAAAATGGATTATTATATCAGATTTTACTCCAGAGGTATCCATATATTCTTCAAAGGATTACAGCCACTTTAAAACACTTCAGATTTCTTCCAGGATTTTATCTATGGCAGTAAATCCTTCGAATCCTGAGATAGCCTTTGCCTGTTTTGACGGCACAGTTCAGATTTATTCAACCGTTACATGGGAGAAAATTAAATCTTTTAAAGCCCATAGTGAATATGTTTCTACTGTGTGCTATTCTACTGACAGTAAATATCTTCTTACAGGAAGTTATGATCATACGGTTAAATTATGGGATATAAGACAGAAATATTCTCTGGAACATGAATATAAAGATTTCAAAGAAGGAACTTTTGCGTGTTTTATAAAAAATAATAAAGAAATACTTGTAAGAGATTTTGCCGGTTATATAAAAATTCTTGAGCTGAATTCAGGTAAAGTAATATGGGAAAATAAATTGATAGGAACGTTACATAGCGTTTCTGCAGATCTTGAAGGAAATCTTATTGCAGCAGCTTCCGAGACAGGAGCCATTTATTTCTGGGATAGAAAGAAAAATATAGGTCCTCTTATTTTTCGCGGTCATGATGATCAGGTTCTGAGTGTTAAGTTCTCTTCAAATGGGAAAGAGCTTTACAGCTGCAGTCTCGATAAAACATGGAAGATCTGGACAGTAAGAATACTGGAAAACAGACTGGAAGATATATGCGGCCCCCAATAATAGTGTTAATTGACTTATCTGGAGCGGTACTAAGGAGGGGTATATTATCAAAAAAATACTGCCTCTATTATTAATATGTTTACTTACAATAGTAATTTATGGTGATTCCCTGAATAATGATTTTGTCGATTTAGATGATACAACTTATATTCATAATTATACATATATGTATCGTCTGACATGGGAAGCTTTAAAAGAGATATTCAATCCAAATGGTGTTATTGCACATGGTAATACCTATACTCCCGTAGCGGGAATACCTGCACTGATAGATTATGTAATATGGAAGTTAAATCCTTTTGGTTATCACCTTACCAGTTTAATTTTCTATATAATTAATCTTTTACTCATCTATCTGATTATTTTTGAATTATTTAAGGATAAATATATCCCCTTTATAACGGTTTTAATCTTTGCCGTTAATCCTTTTCATGTAGAACCTGTAGCATGGATCTCCGGCAGAATCCATTTAACAGTAAGTATATTCTTTTTTCTGTCTTTTTACTTTTTTATCCTTGCCAGCCGTCATACGGTCAGGTTTTTTCTTTACGTCTTTCTGTCCATTTTTTTCTTTATCCCTGCCATATTAACACACCCTTTAGGATTTATGACACCTTTAATTTTTATATTATATCTTTATTGTTTCCCGTCAAAATTGAGAGAAAAGAGTATATTTTACAGGACATGTTCTTTATTGCCATTTTTTTTAATCGTAATTATTCTTGAGGTGACTTTATTTTTAATGAATGCCCAGGAAACAAGATTAAGTATGATAAAAGAAGCAAGTTCATATAATAATCTATATATAGCCATAATAGTCTTCGGGAAATATATGCGATTGCTGTTCTGGCCTGACAAATTAAGTGCCATATATAATATTGAAATAGATAAAAATTTTATCGTCTCTCTTATAATTTTTCTGACAGTTACAGGTGTTTTTATATATTCATCATTAAAATCCAGAGAGCTGTTTTTTTCTGTTGGATTCTTTATGATTTTCTATCTCCCTGTATCTCAAATATTAATAATTCTTCCTTTTTATATGGCAGATAGATATTTTTATTTACCTTCTCTTGGCATTTCACTCTGGATTTCACTTTTGTTGTTTAAATTTTTAAAAAATAGACAGTACCACAGAATGATTAAAGTAAGTCTGATAATATTTCTGATTATAATAATAGCTGTTCAGTCTTATGTAACATGGCAGAGAACTGCTGTCTGGAAGGATACAATGAGTTTGTGGAATGATATATTGAGTAAATATCCTGTTTCTATGGTTTATCTCCGCCGTGGTACTATATTTTATAATACAGGTGAATATGATAAAGCCATATCAGATTTTAATGGAGCTGTAACAGTAGATCCTTTATATGCGGAAGC
>JBEHWP010000835.1:0-3034 GCA_040217665.1 Vulcanimicrobiota bacterium | reverse complement strand
AATGGGCAAAGGCACTTGAATCATCAAATAGAAGGGCCTTTTCCAGTCTTTTTATACCTTTCTCATAAGCCCCTGTTTTACCACAGCCATAGGCATAATTTATATAGGCTTCCATAGATTCAGGTTTTTTTCTTATAGCTTTCTCACATTCCTCTATCATTTCTCTGTACATCTGCCTGTTTCCGTATATATGAGCTATATTAATATGGGCATGGGCAAGAGAATTATCCATTGTGAGTGCTTTTTGAAAGTGTTTTATCGCTTCTTCCATCATACCTTTTCTGTTATATAAAACCCCAAGATTACAGTAAGCACCTGAGAGTTTTGGATTTAGCTCTATAGCTTTATTAAAATATTCCAGAGCCATATCATAGTCTTTAATCATAAGGGAAACATACCCGAGATTGGAATATACCTCTGCTGAAGACGGATCCAGAATAATAGCCTGTTCAAATTCTTCCATTGCCCTGTCATAACTGTCTTCTTTTGCATAAAGAACTCCCAGATTCGAATGAGCCTTTGCAAGGTCTGCAGACTCTTTACCTTTATGTTCTGATTTATGCCTTGTTCTCTGTTTTATGGGAACATGAGAAACCTGCTTTTTTCCGACACAATGGAGGGCAGTTTTCAGTTCGTCGGCAGACTTATAACGATCTTCAATTGCAAATTCCAGAGACTTCATTACAATCTGTTCCGTAAGAACTGAAATGGAGGGATTTAATTTTCTGACAGGTTCAAATTCAAAAGGTACTACAGGGAACTTGCCCGTAAGTAAATGATGCATTGTAGCACCAAGAGCATAAATATCACTCTGAGGTCTCGGTTTACCTTCATATTGTTCAGGAGGCGAATAACCTACAGTACCTATAATGGTCTTGGCAGTAGTCGTAAGCCCGTGTTCAACAGGCCTTGCAATGCCGAAATCAACCAGTATAGCCATATTGTCACTTCTCCTTATAACAATATTTGCCGGTTTTATATCTCTGTAAATAACTACAGGTTTATGATTATGGAGATAGTCAAGTACAGAACAAATTTCTATGGCCCATTCTATTACTTTACTCTCGGCAAGTCCGGGGCGACCTTCTTTTTCGAGTATAGCTTCAAGGTCTACTCCTTCTATATAGTCCATGATCATAAAATAATTATCAAAATCATAAAAATAATCACTCACTCTGGGCAGGTTAGGGTGTGATAGTGTTGCAAGTAATCCTGCCTCCCGTTCAAACCTGGCAATAAGGACTTCGTCACTTTCTTCATAAGATTCATCTATAAAAAGTTCTTTAATGGCAATAGTTTTACCTGTCATATCTTCGCCGATATAAACAGCACCCATTCCGCCTGCTTTAATCAATTTGATGACCTTATAAGAATTCTTTATAACTGTACCCGGTGCCAGAGTCCCATCAGACGAGTATCTGGACATGGATGAACCACAGGAACTACAATTTTCCTCATCAGAATTATTAGAATGTCCACAATGGGGACAGGAAATAAGCTCCATAATACCTCTAAAATTATTTAAATCGTAACGCGTAACGCGTAACGCGTAACGCGTAACGGATCACGATTTATATAAGTTAAATTCTAAAAATTATATTAACTGAAATTACATTAAAAGTCAATTAATTTATATGAGAATCGTGAAGGGTGATAGGTGGAATAAGTTCTCATTCTTCGTTGTAACGGTCATGGCAGTCCGTGAATAGTGAGTAGTGAAAAGCAAGTAAAATACTATTTTTTCACTTTTCACTCTGATCCCATTACACTTCAGATAGGCTTCTTACATGATGCCAGCACCTTAACTATTCTATCTTCTCCATCTTTTGCCGCCCATTCAGGCACATTATTACTGACTATGGAAAAAACGAGGGACTGACCGTAAGAAGTTGTCACATAACCGGAAAGAGATGACACTCCGTTCAGAGTACCTGTCTTACCTTTAAGGTTTCCCTTTGCTCCGGTTCCTCTGAGCCGTTTCTTCAGAGTACCGTCCACACCTGCTACAGAAAGGCTATCCATAAAACTTTTACGGTATTCCGATCTGTACATAAACGTAAGAATATCTACGATTATACGTGCAGTTATACGATTTTCCGGGGAAAGGCCTGAACCGTCCACCATGGTAAGACCTTTTACATCTGTACCTATATAAACAAGAAATCCTTTTACAATACTGCTTCCATTTTCCGACGTACCGTAGCCATTATAGATGCCTCCCAGAGTCTTCAGGAGCATTTCTGCAGAAAGATTATCACTTTCTTTATTTATATAGGCTATTGCCTGAGGCAGAGGCGGTGACTTATAAGAACACAGCATAACAAGCTCATTTCTCTTATAAATTTCTTTTTTCAGGTCTATAAGTCTTACATGTCCTTTTAATTTTATACCCTTATCTTTCAAAATCTTTGCGAAAGCAGAAGCAGTATAAAGGGCAGGCTGATGAACATTTACATATGTTTCCATTGTGGAATAGCTGACCGGTATGAAGCCTGATATGGTAATTTTATTGTTATTTTCACCGGGATAGACAGAAATAGTTTCATCATTATGAGAAGTTACTGCCTTATTGACTATACTGAATATGCCTGAAGGAGGAAATAAACTTATAATAGCAGGAAGACCGGAGGCTTTGCCGGGAGAAATCCTGACATCTACAACGTTTTCATTCAGAGAAAGAGGGCTTATTTCTGCACTGTAAGATTCAAATTTATATTCATCTTTCCAGCCTTTTCCTCTCAGATTTCTATCAAAAAAACTGTCATCTGCTATCAAATCTCCTTCTATAATTCTTATACCCTGTGAATAAAGATTCTGTGCCATATTTTCGAAGATCTTCACGGGAGGTTTATGAAAATAAATACAGTGTGTAGGATCACCGTTACTGTAAATAACCAGATCTCCTTCTACTTTGCCATTGCTGACATTTCCGTAAATATTCGTATTAAAACGAAAGGTATCGGTCAATTTATAAAGAGCTGTGGCAGTAGTACAGATCTTCATATTGGATGCCGGGGCCAGAGACAGATCTTTA
>JBEHWP010000834.1:0-3046 GCA_040217665.1 Vulcanimicrobiota bacterium | reverse complement strand
GACAGTGGCTATAGCACCCGTTTCAGATGATTTCTCAAATCTATCTATTTGAGATATATCAGTTGATTCTTTTTTTAATAAAGGCATCTGGTGATTTTTTATATTATAATTAGTAGAAATTTGCATATGTTCCCCTCCTGTAATCAATCATAAAAATATTCTAACATTTTATATTGAGTTTAACAAGATATTATAGAGTATTTCATAACCTGTTAAAATTTAAGTGAATAACACAGGACTCTACAGAACATTAACAAATTCCTGACTTTCATATTTATTTCCTCCTGTAATAGGGTTAACTTATATTTTTTTTTCATCATGATAATCTATCTTTACAAGGAAATTATGAAAAAGTGGAAAAGTATAGATATAAATTATTTAGATAAACTGCCTCTACTTAATTTTTATCTAAAGCTTTATTTTATGCCATTAAAAATGGAAATTCCTATACCTTTAAATTAACATAAAAATAATATAAGGAAAGTTGCGGGGAATTCAGATAAAAACAATAATCTCAATCTGAACTCATGACAATGATACACTATGGCCAATCAGCATAGTACCGTAAAACTGGTATTTCGTTCCCTTGGTTCAAGGAATTATCTGTTATTCT
Organism: Vulcanimicrobiota bacterium; assembly: GCA_040217665.1. Lineage (GTDB taxonomy): Bacteria > Vulcanimicrobiota > SpSt-956 > SpSt-956 > JAKJGF01 > CALARM01. The sequence goes on along the minus strand of JBEHWP010000834.1, from coordinate 2,433 downwards.
TTATAGGGCAGGGACTCTCTCTCATAGGCACATGGTGCCAGATTACAGCAATGAGCTGGCTCATATATCGTCTGACAAATTCGGCTTTTCTGCTCGGTGCCGTAGGTTTTACGTCTCAGTTCCCTGCTTTTCTCATAGCACCTTTTGCAGGTGTTATAGCAGACAGAATGAGCAGGAAAAATATTCTGCTCATAACACAGATACTTTATATGATTCAGTCCTTTACTCTTGCCATGCTTGTCATATACAACCATATAACCATATGGAATTTAATATTATTAAGCCTTGTTGCAGGTATTATAAATGGTTTTGATATGACTGTAAGGCATTCATTTGTAAATGACCTGGTTGAGAACAAAGAACATCTTGGTAATGCAATAGCACTGAATTCTTCTCTGTTCAATATGGCCAGACTGGTAGGCCCTACAATAGCAGGACTGATTATAGGAACTGCAGGAGAAGGCATATGTTTTCTTATTAACAGCATAAGTTTTATTGCTATTATAATTGCACTTCTCTTCATGAAAATTAACGGCGAAGAAAGGAAAAAAACCGAATTTTTCCAGGGCATGAAAGAGGGATTTATTGGTGCCTTCAATTCCGTTCCCATTAAAATGGCACTGTTTCTTACAGCTCTGGTCAGTTTGATGGGTATGTCCTACGGTGTCCTTATGCCTGTTTTCGCAAAAGATATTTTTCATGGAGGCCCTCACACTCTGGGTTTTCTGATGTCTGCCTCAGGGCTCGGTGCTCTCATGGGAGCTCTTACCATTGCATCAAAAGAAACAAGCAGAGGGTTTGAAAGACTTATCCCCGCAGGGGCATGTATATGTGGCCTTGGTCTTACAGGTGCCGCTTTTTCATCCAATCTTTATTTATCTATGGTATTAATCTTTTTAACAGGGTACGGCATGATTGTATTTTTTACATCCAGCAATACTCTTATACAGACTACTGCAGGGAAAGACATGTGCGGCAGAGTAATGAGCCTTTATACAATGTCTTTTTCCGGCACCATGCCTTTAGGCAGTATTCTTGCAGGTTCTCTTGCACAGAATATAGGCGCCCGGTATACTATACTCATAGGGGGAGTTTTTTGCATCTGTGGTGCTCTGCTGTTTGCAGGAAGAGTAAAGCCCCGGAAAGAACAATTTGTTTATCAGGAGTAACATATGAAATATTTTTTAATCATATTTTTTCTTTTACTGTCTTTAAATGTGTCAGGTCAGGAAATACCATCTTCTATAAATAACCGTGGAGAAATGGTTCTGATCCCGGAAGGTGAGTTTATTATGGGAACAGACCGGGATCAGATAAAAAGCACTATAGGCCTTTTAGGAGGCTGTGAAGAATGGTATATACTGGAATACCCGAAACATAGAGTAAATCTTCTGTCCTATTATATGGATAAATATGAAGTGACCAATAAAGATTACTGTGAATTTTTAAATAAAGCAGGGAATCAGGAAGAAGAAAAAGGTGTTTTTTATATTAAAATAACATCGAGTAACTGTCTCTTATATCAGGATCAAAAAGGAACGTTCAGGCCAAAAAAAGGTTATGAAAATTATCCTGTTATCCTGGTTTCCTGGTACGGAGCAAAGGCCTATGCAAAATGGGCAGGCAAACGTATCCCTACAGAAGCGGAATGGGAAAAAGCTGCGAGAGGCACAAAAGGATGGTTCTGGCCATGGGGAAATTCATGGGATAAAGATAAATGTAATAACTGGAAAATGAAAAAGAAAAACCTCCTTAAACGTATGCCTGATATATACGACGGCAGAGGGCCTTTGCCGGGAGGAACATTTCCCGAAGGGGCAAGTCCTTACGGAGTAATGGATATGTCCGGTAATGTAGCAGAATGGTGTGCCGATTGGTACGGCGTCTATCCGGGCTATCCCTATTATGCAGGGGATAATTATTATGAATTTACCCATAAGGTGACAAGAGGCGGTTCATGGGGTATAGATATGCCGGGAGGCCTTCGATGTGCCACAAGAAGCATTCACAGATCCTATGCGCCTGACCCATATACGGGTTTCAGATGCTGTATGGATATAAAAAATTAACATAAGGTTATTGTATGTGTATGGAACAGTGATTTATAATGGTGAATCGTGAAAAGTGAGCAGGGCGAACCATTGTGTTCGCCCGGTACCGGTGAAAACGCGCATCGCACTTCTAAATCCCTACACAACTTCGACTCTGCTCTGATCACCTATTAAAAACCTGTGGCTTCTCGGTCTGCCTGTGCATCTTATTATGGAAGCACCACGTCCCAGAAGACTTCTTTCTATTCTTATATCTACATTTATAACCCTGCATTCCTCCATTAAAATACTGTATTCCACTTCACTGTTACATATTTCACAGTTATTATGGATAGACGTATAGGGGCCGATATAACTGTCTTTTACAGAAATATTTTCTCCT
>JBEHWP010000833.1:0-3049 GCA_040217665.1 Vulcanimicrobiota bacterium | reverse complement strand
AGTTATGAAATACACTATAATATTATTATAAATGAGATATACGATAAAAGGGTCATACAATCCTTCATGAATAAAAATTACTGGCCTGAGCAAAAGCAAGTAATAAACGTTTTGCTCCCGTAATGCGTAACGCGTTACGGGAACAAAAAGGACAGGAAATCTTCCTGCCCCGGAGTTACACAACTGAGGGTTGTGCCATTTTTAATCTATTCTCAGAGAAATTTTTATCATGCTCTTGAAATACTTTTCTTTACTTTTCCCAGGAAATTTACAAGATCATCAAATTGAGCATAAAGAACAGGTATGACAAGTAATGTAAGCAGGGTTGACAGAAGGAGTCCGCCTATTACTGCAATAGACATGGGGCCACGCATCTCGGAACCGGAACCAAGCCCCAGGGCTATTGGAATCATACCGAATATCATGGCTATAGTAGTCATAAGAATAGGTCTTAATCTTGTAGGCCCTGCTTCCTTTATGGCTTCATCCCTTTCCATGCCTCTTTCTCTCAGGGTATTGGTATAATCAATAAGAAGTATGGCATTTTTACCTACAAGCCCTACAAGCATAATAATACCGATCATGGACATAATATTAAGTGTTCTGCCTGTAAGAAACAGTGCCAGAAGACCTCCTACCATGGCCTGCGGAAGGGCAAACATAATAATAAACGGATTCAGATAACTTTCAAAGAGAGCTGCCATAACCATATAAACAAGAACTATAGCAAGCAGGAGAGCTTCTACCATATACTGGAAAGATTCCACCATACGTTCTCCTTCACCGCCGAATTTTACCGTTATACCGGAAGGAACAGTAAGTTCTTTTGCCAGTCTATCTTCTATTGCTCTTTTCACATTACCGAGAGGATAGCCTTTGGCAAGCTCTGCACTGATTACAATCTTTCTCTGTTTATTTGAATGTTCTATCTTATTCGGAGCAGGTAACGTCTTAAGAGTTCCTATATCTTTTATAGATATTGGTTTCCCATCAACCTGCCCCAGATAAATATCGGCAATCTGAGAAGGATCTTTTCTATCCTTTTCTTTAAGTCTTAATCTTATGTCATATTCTTCTCCGAATTCTCTGTATTTAATATCGGTATTTCCTTCTATACTGGTTCTGAGTATACTCCCAATAGTTCCTACGGAAATTCCATGAGAAGACATTTTCATTCTGTCCATGACAACCCTTGTTTCAGGCTTTCCCTCTTTCCAGCTTGTATCAACAGACTGAGTCCCTTCCGTTGTTTCTACAATGTGTTTCACCTTTCCCGAAAGTTCAATAATGGCATCCATCTGAAATTTACTGCCCGTAATTTCCACCTGAACCGGCGCTTCTGTACCACTGCCTCCTACGGAACTTGGATAACTTATGATAATCTTATATGGTATATCCAGCAGTTTATCACCGAGAATCTTTCCTATTTCTTTTGTATCTCTTTTTCTCGTATGTTTTTCTCCGAAATCGAGAGTAACAGTTGCGTATTGAGGCCCCTGTTCACCTCCGATAAAACTGCCTGTTTCAGCACCGACTGTGGTAAACATAGAAATCAATTCAGGAAAATCCTTTTTATTGTTTATTCTATTTTCTATTTCTTTTATAAACCTGTCAGTCTCATCTACATTGGAATCTGACGGCAGTTCCATTTTAACTGTCACTATACCTTTATCCGTAGAAGACATAAATTCAAAACCAATGAAGGGAGCTATAAATTTTATTGCTACAACGAGAGAGCCCATACCAACAAGCACAACAAGCCAGCGTATCTTCAAAGCTCTGCCAAGAATACCTCTGTATATATTATCAAGGCCATCATAAAAACTATCAAAAGCTCTGGCAAGTTTCTTACCTGTACCGGACAATAAACCATCAGTTTTTTCGTCTTCATAATCAACCTCTTTAACCTGCTTCAGATAATCGGTTAACAATAAAATTTCCTTATCATTAAAATCCAAACCTATCAGCCTGGCATGCAGAGCGGATTCATCAGGAAATTTTACATCTACAAGTGAATAAAGGGAATTTAATTTATCATGAGGCAATATATCTCTTAATTTCCCTAAAATTTCTTCTTTAAGCTCAAACCATAATTCCTGTATTTTCTTCTTTTTCTCCTGCTTGAACCAGAGAGAAGCAAGCATAGGAGTAAGAGTAAATGATACAAGAAGAGAAAATAATGTTGCAGAAGCAACAGTCAGACCGAAGGAGAAGAAAAACCTTCCCACTATACCTCTCATAAAGGCTATAGGCAGATATACAACTACATCTACAAGAGTTATGGCTATAGCGGCAAGTCCTATTTCAGAACGTCCGTCAAGGGCAGCCTGTGCCGGAGTTTTACCCATTTTAAGATGTCTGTGAATATTTTCAAGCACTACTATTGAATCATCGATTAATATACCTGTACTGAGTGCGAGACCCATAAGGCTCATCATATTAAGAGTCTGCCCTGCTGCATTAAGTATAATAAAGGTAGACATCATTGAAGTAGGAAGAGCAAAAGCTATTATAACAGTACTTCTGAAATCGTGAAGGAAGAGGAACACAACAAGCATTGCAAGGAGTCCTCCTACAATCAGTTCTTCTCTGAGTGACTCAAGAGATTGTTTTATAAATGTCGACTGATCATCACTGATTTTTATTTTTAACTGGGGATAATCTTTCTGTACCGCTTCAAGTTCTTTCTTTATTAATTCAACAACTTTCAAAGTATTGGCATCTGCCTGTTTTTTAACTGTTACACCGACACTGTCAACCATGTCAAGTCTTGTAATTGCATCTCTTTCTGCAGAACCGTCTATTACATCTGCAATATCGCTTAATTTTATACTGTAATTTACATCCTGCTTCTTTTTAGTTATCCTTAAGTTTTTTATTTCTTCAACACTGTCAAATTCTCCCAGGACTTTTATGGAATTTTCTTTTTTTCCATGTTTCAAGTCACCACCCGGAATATTAAGATTTGCCATATTTATAATCTGACGTAATTCTTCTATTGTTATACCATAGGCTTTCAATCTGTCCTGATCTGCATAGATCTGAATTT
>JBEHWP010000832.1:0-3056 GCA_040217665.1 Vulcanimicrobiota bacterium | reverse complement strand
CCTTGACAGAGCAGGAAGTAAAGCAGATAAAATAGTCTGTTCAAGTAATCCTTTGATTTTTATGAAAAATGTCCTTCTCGAATCCAGATTGTATTATCAGATCCAGATTTTTTATAACAGGGTTCACGAAAGAAATTTTGATGATATTATGGGAGAGGAGAAACATATATTTGACAGATTACCTGGCGACGAAATGTCAGGGCCTTTTGAAAGGCATAAAATTATTTACAGTGAAAAGATACCGTCAGAGTTTTTTGTGGATTTTTTTGCCAGTCATTATAATGCCCTTATGAAATTATACAGAAGAAATACCTATGAAGCAACAGATTCCATACTGGAAGCACTCCTTAGTATTCTCTCTCTTCCTTTAGAAAAAGAAGAAAAAATTACTCTTTTCAGACTCGGTATTCTTTATGAAACTATGGAAATGAGTACGCAAAGCAGGTGGCAGTTACGTACTGTAGATGAGTATTTCAGAGATTTTATAGATGATTCAAGTATAAATTCCCCTTTTGCTCAGAGAGCTGTTGCATTATTTAACCTCTCTGTTATACTTTCTTTAAGAGGTCATTTTTCTGAAGCTCTTGCAGTATTAATTGAAGCGGAAGATATAGAGCAGATAGAAAAAAAATATTTCAGACTTGCAAGGATTTATTATCAAAAGGCCATAATCAGAGAATATCAGGAGAATATACCAAGAGCAATAGCAAATTACCATAATGCTATGAAGATATTCCGTAATCTGTCCGATAATTCAGGTGTTGCTAAATGCCTGAATAAACTTGCCATACTGGAAAAAGGAAAAAGGACGGATCATCTGCTTGAAGCTCTTTCCCTTGTAGATGGTGAACAGGAGCCTCTTCTTTACGGCCAGATAATTTTTAACTGGGCTGCAGTATTAAGGGAACAGGGTGTTTTTCTATGGGAAAGTCTTGATGCTCTTAAAGAAGCTCTTAAATATTTCAGAAAAGCCGATTTCCCTCAATATACTGTGAGAGTTCTCCATGCTCTTTCAGGACTATCGTGTGAACTGGGAGAGGAAGAAAAGGCTTCAACATTTCTGGAAGAGGCATGGATGCTGCTTAAAAGCAGAATGCCTGATTTAATATGGGAAAGAATCAGATGTTTTATACTTATGGGACAGCAGGCTATGAAAAGGGAAGAAGATGCTTTGATATATCTTCAGCAGGCTCTCTTCTGCAGCCCTTCCATACCGTCTTCTCTGGGTTATTCCTACTGGGTATGTCTGGAACTGAAAAAATTCTTTTCCCTTATAGGAAATCAGAGCGAAAAAGATAAATATGAGGACATGGCAAAAGAAATAAAGAAAAAAATAATAGATATATGGGGGGCACATGCACCGATTTTTCTCGATGAAAAATTTCATATGTGGGGCCAGAAAAATTCTTTTGATATGCTTGATGAAGAAGAAAAAATACGTACCGGTAAATTGAAAAAGACTAAGGATAAGATATTGCCTCTTCTTCATTATCTGATTAATTTGAAGGAAAATGAGACTTTAATAAGAAGACATATGTCTGATATTATAACTGAAATGGAAAAAAATAATTGAGCAGTGATCAGTGACCGGTGATCATTGACCAGTAACCAGTGAGGTGTAAAATGTTTAGAGCAGAATATTTATTTTCAGATATTGATAAATTTTTTTGGAAAGATATTTTTTATAAAGAACTTGGCGGATATGATGATGTGGAACATGTATGGGATGTATTGAAGAGAATCAAAAGATATGTAGAGAATAATGTAAAACCTGCCATAGAAGGAACCGTAGAAGAAGGAGCTTTTGTAGAGGAAAATGTATATATAGGTGAAGGAACTGTCGTTGAAAGAGGGGCTCTTGTGAAAGGACCTTCCATTATAGGCAGAAACTGTCATATAAGACATGGTGCTTATATAAGAGGTTATGCTCTTATAGGTGACAACTGTGTTGTAGGACATGCTACAGAGGTAATAAGAGCATTATTTCTGCCAGGTGCAAAGGCACCTCATTTTAATTATGCAGGTGATTCCATACTGGGGACAGATGTAAATTTAGGAGCAGGTACAAAACTTTCTAATCTTAAAAATACAAGTTCCGGTATAGTAATAAAATATAACGGAAAGACTTTTCAGACAGGACTCAGAAAATTCGGAGCCATTCTCGGTGACAGATGTCAGACCGGTTGTAATTCAGTTTTAAATCCCGGGACAATCCTTGGCCCTGATTGTATTGTCTACGCCACTTCCTCTGTAAGAGGTGTATATGAAGGCAAAACTATAATAAAATTAAAACAGAATGTTGAAACGTCAGAGTTTCGTTTCTGATATTGAAATCGTGAACAGTGAATTAGTGGCCATGTGGTCACCGGGTACTGTTCACCGGTCACTGAAATGAATTCTTCCCTTCTGGGCTTAACACTTAAAAATAGATATAATATAATAAAACTCCTCGGTAAAGGCGGCCAGTGTCAGGTTTACCTTGCCTTTGATGCTGAACGGCAGGAAGAAGTAGTTGTAAAAGAACTTATTCATAAATCCAGGGATCACGAAATTAAGGAACAGAATATAATTCTTTTTAAAAAAGAATATGAACTTTTGCACAGGATGGATCATAAGGGATTACCGAAAGGTTATGATTATTTTCAGGAAAAAGACATGCATTTCCTTGTTGTAGAATATGTGCCGGGAGAAAACCTGAAAAAGATTCTGGAGAACAAAGAAACGGAATTTTCCGAACAGCAGGTAATTGAGCTGGCAATACAGATGGCGGAAGTTCTTGTCTACCTTTCTCATATGAAGCCACATCAGGTACTTATAAGAGATATTAAACCGGCCAATATTATGTTAACACCTGAAGGTATGATTAATTTTATTGATTTTACCATTGCCAGAGAAGCAGATATGTCAAAAACAGGTGATACGGTAAGAATTGGTTCTATAGGTTATGCGCCTCCCGAACAGTACAAAGGCAAATCGGATATTAGATCAGATATATATGCTCTTGGAGCAACCATGTATCAGATGTTGACAAAACATGATCCCTCTATAGCACCATT
>JBEHWP010000831.1:0-3061 GCA_040217665.1 Vulcanimicrobiota bacterium | reverse complement strand
CCGGTGAAAAGACGCGTCACACGTCACGCATTACGCATCACGAACCACGCGTCACGCGTCACCCTTCCCCTGAATACCTGCTCATTACTCACTGCCGGTAATTGAAAGGATATTGTTTATTATGGAAAAAATAAAAGGTTTTAAATGTTTTTCCTGTTCTCAGGAATATAATGTTTCGGAAGTAACATATCTGTGTAAGAAATGTTCCGGTAATCTTGAGGTTATATATGATTATAATTATATAAAAAAGGATTTTGACAGAAAAAGTCTTGCTTCCTGTAATGATTACTCTATATGGCGTTATTTCCCGTTAATGCCTTTTTCTGATATGAAATATATTCCTCCTCTTCATATAGGCTGGACACCACTTTATAAAATGGACAGTCTTGCGTCAGAACTCGGAATTTCTGAGCTTTATCTTAAAGATGACAGTCGTAATCCAAGTGCATCTCTTAAAGACAGGGCAGGAGCAATAGCTCTTGTGACGGCAAGGGAAAAAGGTGTAAATATTATTACAGGTGCTTCCACCGGTAATGCCGGTTCTTCAATGGCATGTCTCTGTGCCAGTGCTGACATGCCGGCAGTCATATTCGTTCCTGAAAAAGCTCCAAAGGCGAAAATAGCACAGCTTGTTCTCTTTGGTGCCAGAGTAATAATGGTCAGAGGAACTTATGATCAGGCTTTTGATCTCTGTATGGAAGTATCGGGAGAATATGGATGGTATAACAGAAATACCGGCTATAATCCTTTTACCCGTGAAGGTAAAAAGACCTGTACTCTGGAGATCTGTGAACAATTAAAATGGAAAGTGCCTGATAAAATATTTGTTTCCGCAGGTGACGGCAATATTATAAGCGGTCTGTGGAAAGGTTTAAAGGATCTATATGAACTTGGTTTTATAGATCGTCTTCCGCAGATGATTGCAGTTCAATCAACATTGAGTTCTTCTATTGCACTTTCTTTCGAGAAGAGCAAAGATACAGACAGAATAGATATAGTCCCTGTAAGTGCAACAACTGTTGCCGACAGTATTTCTGTTGATCTCCCAAGAGATGGTGTCGCTGCCGTGAGAGCAATAAAAGAATCACATGGTACTGCTGTGACTGTTTCAGATGAAGAAATCCTTGATACTATAAAATATATGGCTCAAAAAACAGGTATATTCGGCGAACCTGCAGGTGTTACAGGGTTTGCGGGATTGAGGAAACTTGCCAGAGAAGGTAAAGTATCTTCTCATGAAAGAATTGTATGTGTAATTACAGGCAGCGGTCTTAAAGATATAGACTCTGCCATGAAAGTAGCAGGAAAGCCTCTGCTTATAGAACCTGCTCTTGAAGCTTTTAAAGAAGTGAATAAGGAGTAGTGATAAGTGAATAGTGAGTAGTGAATAGTTGTTTTCTTTTCACTTTTCACTTTTCACTTTTCACTAAAAAATATGTCTTTATTTCGTGATCCTTTACCTGACGGAAGTCCGGGAAGTGATAATAAATCCCTTACTATTCTTCCGAAGGATACAGTATTAAAGAGAAAATATAAAGTCTCTTTTCTTACAACAGGAGGCATGGGGGTCATTTATAGTACCACAATTCCTGATGGAAAATATATTATAAAAGAAGTAGATGGCACCCAGCCAAAGCTTGTAATTGCTCTGAACCAGGAAAAAAGTACCCTTGAACGGCTCGATCATGAGGGTATTGTAAAGATATATGATTTTTTTGAAGAAGAAGGTTATTATTATCTGGTTCTGGAATATGTAGACGGAAAAACCCTTACGGAACTCTTACCTTCTTCTCCTGATATTTACCTGACTGAGAACACTGTTACAGGATGGGCTATTCAGATCTGCAATATACTCGATTATCTTCATAACCTTAAGCCTCCTCTTATTTATCGTGATCTGAAGCCTGATAATATAATGGTGGAAAATAATACAGGTAATATAAAAATAATTGATTTTGGTGTTGCCAGATTTTTAAAAGAAGGTAAAAATACTGACGGTGATTTTGGTTCTGTTGTTACAGCTTCTCCCGAACATTATGGAGGAGGAAAAACAGATGCCAGATCTGATATTTACACACTCGGAGCGACCATGCATGCCGTACTTACCAATGGTAAAGGACAGTGTGAGGAGCTTTTTATTTTTCATCCTCTTCGTTCTATCAATAAAGATGTTTCTCCTGCCCTTGAAAAGGTTATAAATAAATCTCTTGCACTGGAACCGGAAGAACGGTATCAGACAGTTAAAGAATTTAGAGATGCCCTTCTGCAGACACAACCCGGCTTTACCGGGTTCAGACCGCCACAGATAGAAACACCACAGGATTTAAAAAAGAAAAAGGAACAGATCATAACAGAAAGACTTGGTAAAAAGGTAACGGAAGAAGATAAGAAAAAAGTAGGTCTCATATTTACTATTTCTGTCCTCCTGGTTGTACTGGCTATTATTATAGGTTTTATATGTTTTATAGTATATCCCCGTTATCAAAAAGCTGTTCCTACTTCTACTCCCAATGTTTCTACATCTATCGATTATGTTCATATACTTCCTCCGGACAGAGAATCGGTAATTTATAATCGTTATGCATGACACATGGTTTTTATTTTAAAGGTATAAGAATTTTCATTTTTTTAAGGTTAAGGGTGTTGAGTGTTGGGTGTTGGGTTAAGAAAACCTGAACCCCAAAACCTGAAACCCGGAACCCCAAACCTGATTTAATAATGAGAGGAGATGGGATGAAATTGAAGAGTCATAAAAGTGTTAAGGCAGACATTGAGGTAAAACCGGCAATAATAAAAAGCGGAAGGTTGAGTAAAGAAGAAAAATATATGGTAGAACAGGAAGAAAAGCTCATTAAAGAACATGCCATGAGGGTTCAGAAACAGCAAGAAGAAGAAACTACAAGAAGGCTGGAAGAAGAAAAACAGAAATTAAAAGAACTTCATTATATGAGATGTCCGAAATGCGGCTTGGAACTTGAAGAAGTAACCTTTATGAATATTCTTATAGATATATGCAACGAATGTAATGGCATCTGGCTTGATAAAGGAGAGCTTGAAACAA
>JBEHWP010000830.1:0-3064 GCA_040217665.1 Vulcanimicrobiota bacterium | reverse complement strand
CCGATTACAGCGGTAATTATAAAATCGTAGAGTTAGTGGCATATTTAGTAAAAAAGTGAGTAGTGAGTAGTGAAAAGTGAGTAGTGAAAAGTGAAGGGTAAATAGAGTTTATAGTTTAAGGTTTACATTTGAGAGTCTGATTTAAAACTCTCAACCATCAACGTTCAACTCTCAAATTATATCATGCATCACGCATCACGAATTAATTAGGAGGTAAAAAATGGCAGAAACACAGACAAAACTTACAAAAAAAGGTTACGAAGAACTTAAGAGAAGACTTCATTATTTAAAAGCTGTCCAGAGACCTGAAGTTGCACAGCGTATAAGACAGGCAAAGGAATTCGGTGAAATAGGAGAAAATTCCGAATACGAAGATGCAAAACTCGAACAGGCCTTTGTAGAAGGCGAAATTATGAACCTGGAAAAGATGCTTCAAAATGCTATTATAATTGATGAAAGTGAACTACCACAGGGTGTAGTAAGTATTGGTTCAACCGTAAAAATACGTGAAAAAGGAAAGGAACAAATAGAAACTTATAAAATAGTAAGCCCTGCAGAATGTGATCCGAGAAATGGAAAGATTTCGCATGAATCGATGGTAGGAACGAAATTGCTGGACTCCCGGGCAGGTGAAACAATAAAGGTGGATGCACCTGCAGGAACTCTGGAATATGAAATACTGGAAATTTTGAATTGATTTTTAGCTATCAGCTATCAGCTATCAGCTATCAGCAGGGAAAAACCTGAAGATTAATGGACTTATGAAACTAAGGAGCTGTCAGTAAATAACTACATCATAGTTACAGTTTATATCGTTACGCGAGGATAATGATTGTTCTGACAATTTACCGTAGTTGTTTTCCTGCAATCCTGAGCAGTTCCTGTAAATTATTTATGAATGCTGAATGCTGAATGCTAAATGCTAAATGCTAAAAAAGGAGAATTAGTTATGGAAGAACAGGTTATAGATCAGGTTCAATTCAGACAGGAAAAGCTTGCCCGCCTGAAAGAGATGAACGTAAAGCCCTATGGCGAAAGATATAATACAAGCCATTCCATCTCAGAAGTGAGAAAAATCTACGGTTCAGTTGCAGAAGAAGAAAAAAGCAGTGAAACTGTGAGACTGGCCGGAAGGGTTATGGCAGTCAGAGGTCATGGGAAAGTTATTTTTGCAGACTTAAGGGATATTGACGACATAATACAACTCTATGTTCGTAAAAATGATCTTGGAGAAGAAAAATTTGATATATTCAAACTTGTAGATATAGGAGACTTAATAGGTGTAGAAGGGAATATCTTTAAAACAAAAAAAGGTGAACTTTCTTTATATGTGACCGATTTTATCCCTCTGGCAAAATGTCTTAACCCTCTGCCTGAAAAATGGCATGGATTAAAAGATACAGAAATTCGTTACAGGAAGCGATATCTTGATCTCATAGTAAATCCGGATGTAAGAAAGACATTTATTACAAGGACAAAAATAGTAAGATCCATAAGAGAACTCCTTGACAGGAAGGGTTTTTTTGAAGTTGAAACACCATGTATGAATACCATTCCGGGAGGGGCAAATGCCCGTCCTTTTATAACACATCACAATGCTCTGGATATGGATCTTTACATGAGAATAGCAACAGAACTGCATCTGAAGAGGTTAATAGTAGGAGGACTGGAGAAGGTATATGAAATAGGCCGTATATACAGAAATGAAGGGATATCAACAAAACATAATCCGGAGTTTACTACCCTTGAAGTATATGAAGCCTATACAGATTACGAAGGTATGATGTGTCTTGCAGAAGACATTATTGCATCAATAGCGGAAAATAGTACCGGAACATATGAACTGGAATATGAAGGTAAAACAGTAAATCTAAAACCTCCTTTTGCACGTCTTACAATGGATGAAGCTTTAAAGAAATATGCAGGAGCAGGTCTTAAAGAATTGAGAGATTTGAATTTTGCAAGAAGTAAAGCAAAGGAACTCGGCATAGACAGGGTTAATGAACTGAATGTAGCAAATCTTATAGATAAAATATTTGAGGCTACCGTTGAACCGCAACTTATACAGCCGACATTTATACTGGATTACCCGGTAGAACTCTCACCTCTTGCAAAGAAAAAAGATGATGATCCCACTCTCACATACAGATTTGAGCTGTTCATAATTAATTTTGAAGTGGCCAATGCTTTTTCCGAGCTAAATGATCCTTTTGATCAGAAAGAAAGATTTCTGGAACAGATGAAACAACGTGAAGCAGGTGATTTAGAAGCACAGATGCTTGACGAAGATTATATAGAAGCCCTTGAATATGGCATGCCTCCTGCAGGAGGTATGGGAATAGGTATAGACAGACTTGCCATGTTATTTACCAATTCACCATCCATAAGGGATGTTATATTGTTTCCTCTGATGAAGCCGAAAGATTAAAATCGTGACGCGTAATGCGTAATGCGTAATGGGTAATATTATAACCTGCACGCATCACGCATCACGCATCACGCATTACGTTCCCCTACCCTATGGCATAAACATATTTATCACTGGAACCTACATAAATAGTTCCGTCCGAATCCAGACTGGGTGAAGAATCGATAGAACCGCCTGTTTTAAATTTCCATTGTAATTGTCCGTCAGGTCTTAAAGCGTAAAAATAGCCGTCCCAGGAACCAAAATATACAAAACCTTCACTGTCAATGACAGGTGAAGAGATTATAGAATCTCCTGTTTTAAAACTCCATCTGAGCATACCTTCACTGTTTATGGAATAAAAATAATTATCACAGGAACCAAAATATATATTTCCGTCTTTTCCTATGGCAGGAGAAGAGACTATTTCCTTTCCTGTTCTCACACCCCATCGGAAGGTTCCGTCAGGATTTATGGCATAAAGAGCGGAATCTCCGCTCCCTACATAAATAGATCCGTCTGCTCCTATAGCAGGTGAAGATGAGATAAAATTATCTGTTCTGAATTTCCACTTTAACTGTCCCTCTCTTGAAATAGCATAAAGATAAGGATTACCGCTGCCCACATAAATAGTTCCGTCTGTTCCTATGGCAGGCG
>JBEHWP010000829.1:0-3070 GCA_040217665.1 Vulcanimicrobiota bacterium | reverse complement strand
TTTTTACTGACTTTATAGTTAGATAGGTTCTGGGTTTTAAAACTTCTTAATCCAACACCCAACAACCATAACCCTTATTTTCGACAGTTATTTTGACTTCATTCCTGGATTATTTTTTACAGTTTTTAAAATCTGCAAAAGTATAGAATATAAAATACATTTTATTATATCTTTTTAAAATCAAAGTGTCAAAAAAAATTACATTACAAAAATTACTTTGAACTTAACGCCCTGCGGGCGAGTTGTTTAAAGTTGAGGGTTGAAGGTTGAGAGTTGAATCAACCATAAACTCTCAACTCTCAACTCTCAACTCTCAACCATATAATAGTTTAACCGGAATGAAAATTCCTATACATTTTAGTTAATACTTATGATAAAAACAGGAAGACTTATAAAAAACCTGATAATTTCTTATATTTTATTGATCTTAACTATTGACAAAGAGTTATAAAATAAGTATAATACTATTTGAAAGGGTAATTGATTAAAATATGTTTACTCTATCGTTATTTGCTCTTCGTGGTTAAAGAAGGGGAATTCTTCTTAGAAAGAATGCTTTTTCGTAGAAAATCTCTACAAAAGAGTGAATGAAAAGATTTAGTTTTGAAGTCTCATTTTCGTAAGAGAAAATATGAGAGATTAATAAATTTAAAACTGGATTGGAGTAAGGATCTCTGGAGAAGGGTGACGCGGGAAATGCTGTTTCCTCTGTTTTTTGACTGCAGAAGAGCAAAACCATTTTAAGGGACAAAAAAAATGAAGGGGCTTTCGGCCCCTTCATTTTTTATTTTTAAACTATAATAGGACTTCTTACTATCTTCATTTTACCATCTTCATAAGAGGTGTAACCTAAATAAGGTTTACCATCTTTATCGAAAAGATCTTTATCGTTAACGGGGGATCTTCTTGATGGATCAACAAATTTTATTCTTCCATCTTTTATCAATTTTTTCATATATTCCTTTGTTTTTGTTATATCACTGTCAGATACAATTCCCGGTGCAACAGAAGCAAGAAGACCAGTCTCTTTTGTTCCCAGATTTACTCCGCCTTCCATATCTATGACTGCACCGTCAAATATGCCATAATCTGAGCCATTAAGAGGAACTTCAACATTAAATCCTACATTAAAATTTTCACTTCCATCTTCATTTTTATGTACTTCATGAAGAGAAAGAGGCACATCCTGATTTATTCCGAGTATTTCTCTATTTTTATCGACAAAATCAATTATATTAGAGGGACTGCTCGAATTAAGGAATGTATAAGCTCTCGTATTATCAAGAGCAGTCAGTTGCGGCAAATCGGCATCGGTAAGTATTTTTCTTTCTTTAAATATATCTGTAAGGAGATCTACATGTTTTCCTCTTTCACCCAGCTGATCTACTTTTATCATTGCCAGAGCAATATCTTTATAGGTAGCATTGTAAGGTGGAGCGGCATCAATACCTTTATCAAGAAGTTTACCACCTATTTCTCTTGTCTTTAAAAGAGCGTCTTTCTGCGTCATCCCCTGAGATTCATAGGAATGAAATATTGCTCCAAGGACGTCATAAAAAGCTCCTACAAAAAGCGGTGCAAAATAATGACATTCTCCGCCAAGCTGATCCGGTCCGGATGGAATATCAGGTAATGACTCGGGGGGACTGTAAGTAAAATTATTTATGGCGTTTCTCAGATATGGTCTTCCATAGGCAGACATACCGAATTCTTCACCCATACTGGCAATAATATTCGGTTTTTTGAAATCTCCCCCTGTTTGTTGAAGAAACATCTCTAAATTATTATCATCATGAAGGGCATCGATCATGGCACCGCAATCAGCACCTGCTTCATGAACTGCCTGAGTTTCCTGGTTCCATCCCATCCATCCGGGATGAACTCCGTCAATTTTTGCATGGCGCCCTTCATGGTTAACTATTTCAGCAGACTTCCCTGTATATATAACCTGTCCTGTTTTCTTATCTTTAAAATGGAAAAAATTCAAAGAACAATCCTGACGGCTGTAATAGGCATTTCTCATCTCACCTTTATCAGGATTGATGGTAATCTTTGAACGACCGCCATAAAATTTAACTTTTCTTCCCAGGTATTTCTCAGATGTTTCTATAGATTTCTCTATACAGGCAAAGACCTGAGCATTTATAAAAGCAGGATCGGAAGGTTCAAAAATTAAATTACCGTCTGAATCTGGCTGAACATTGCCATTTGTATTTATATGTTCACTATCAGGTCCGGATGTTACACCATTGCCATTAATAGTAGTTATTACAGGTTTCCCGACATAGGGATCCTGAGGATAGTAACTTACAAGCATATCTTTCCCGGACATTTCGGCACCTGGCCCATCAGCCTGCCTTTTTCCGCCTGTCTGCTTTATTTTATGCTCTGTCGGAAGATTATAATTTGTTCCTATTTTCATATTTTATTGTAAGAACTTCTTTTCAGAAGGTCTTTACCCCTTTCCATTATAAGATGTTACAGATACAGTTCAATTTTACACATAAAGAATAACATATTTTCGTCATGTTTTGTGAAAACTTATCCAGATATTTGTTAAAATTTTGTTAACTTTTGGATAAAACAAACAGGGATTATGCATTTTAAAAAGATTATTTATGCTATACTTTTGCAGATTTTTAAAACTGTAAAAAAATAATCTATTCAATTTCTAGGTTTTAGGTGTTGGGTCAGGAAGATTAAAACCCAAAACCTGTTTAACTATAAAGCCAGTAAAAACAAAGAAATTATGAAAAAGTGCAAAAGTATAGATTTATGTTTTTATAAAAAATACCTAAGAGCCTATCCAGAAAGTCGCCCCATACATTCCCACTGCCAGGCTCTTCCGAAAAATATATAATCCTCCTGAAAGAGAACCTGTTTTTACAGACACTTACTATTTTACGTCTATTTAATTTACAACTGGCTGTTAATATGGTATATATTTTTCTCCAGAACCTGGCAGTGAGAAGGATGTGAAAATAAATATTACTGTTCGGATAGGCTCTTAGTACCGCTCCAGGTAAATTGGTACCCAAAAAATATGGAACACGCTCCTGTCCCTGTCCGG
>JBEHWP010000828.1:0-3078 GCA_040217665.1 Vulcanimicrobiota bacterium | reverse complement strand
GGTAATAACAGGATTTTATCTTTACTATCTTCGAATTTTCCGGCACAATCTATCCATTTGAAGTTATTTAAAATATAGTTTTTAGCTCTTTTTGTTTTTTCTGTTATTTTTTTCTGTGGCAGTAACGTTATTTCTTTCATTAGTTCTGCCAGATGGGCCGGATCTGGTTCAACCCAGACAGAATTGGCCAGATCCAGATGAGTTTTTGCTTTACTGAATTTATAATCAATGAGCCATGCCGTTTCTTCTGTACAGAAATCAGTCTGTCCGCCATATGCAGTAGTTATAACAGGTATGCCGAGTAACATAGCCTCAGCCACAGGCAGACCAAACCCTTCACCTCTGCTGGGAGCCACAAGGACATTACATTTTTTATAAAGGTCTACTATGCAGGCATAGTCTAAATCTTTATTTATTAAGATTATTTCAGGGCAATCAGGATTATTGTATTTAATTGCTTGAAGCTCTTCTTCTATCTTATTATGAATATTTGGAAATGTTTTTATAATGAGTGTTACATCATGGTCAGCACTAAAGGCTTCTATATATGCTTTCAGTAGTATATCAATTCCTTTTCTGGGGAATCCCGATGAAACATGAAGAAATTTAAACCCTTTCCCTGTATAGCCGCTATATTCCTTTGGAGATACCTTCAGAACATGATCTGCACCGAGTGACGTAACATAGACAGGGACAGTTACACCGTTATCAATAAGTATTTTCTTTACATATTCCGAATTTACTGTGATACCGTCCAGATATGAATTAAATTTTCGGACATATTCTTCAGGAAAAACTGATTCTTCCCACCCGTAACTGTGTAACATATTTATATATCCCCTCATGTCATCCACTCTCGGAGGATATAAATTCCTGGCGGTTACATCGATAATGGCGTTGTTTTTTGAATTCATCCATAGTTTTTTTATTGCACAGTTGTTTTCAAGAAAATCTTTGTTCGGTTTAAAATTACCGGGGCCTTCAGTTGAAAATAAGGAAACTTTATCCGGATGTAAACTGTCCAGAGCCAGAGCCATTTCCCTGTTTACTAAAGCCAGACTGTAACTGCTGTCAAAAGGTCCTTCGATTTGATATTTAACATGTCGTAAATGCTGTCTGTGGATACTGTTATTTAGTTCTATACCTGTTTCATTAAAAAATTTAAATAGTGAATTTTTTACCACGTCATCTGAATAGTTTTTTATTACTTCTCTCTGCCCCTTTAATATTCTTCTTTTTACCCCTTTATTTTTTGATAATACCGTTAAAAAGCCGGCAATATATTCATAATTTTTCTCTTTAAAGAGGACACCTGCGCCATTTAACGTGTTTTTTATATTGCTGCTGTCATATGCTACTACAGGGACATCAAAAACCATAGCTTCAATCAGAGGAACTCCGAAACCTTCATGGTCACTCATGGATAAAAATACGTCAGAAACTTTATAATAAGCAATGAGAGCTTCATCGGAAATTTTCCCTGTTATAATAACTTTATTATGGAGCCGGTATTTATATATTAACTCATATAACCTTTTCTTATAATCTTTACTTGAAATATGGCCGACTAAGATTAATTTGCTGTCTCTGTCCAGCATCCGGGTGAAAATTTTGTATATTTCAATTAAATCGTGGTGGCATTTATTTTCTACTATCCTTCCTACATAAAGGATATTGAATGTTTTTTTGTTATTTTCAAATACGGAAGGATTCCATTTAATGTTAAGGAGTTTTTCAATATCTATCAGTAATGGTATTGTCCGAACATTTTTATATTTTAATTTCCTCAGTTCTTCACTGTTCAGTTCAGAAACGCCGATTGCACCGATTACGATGTTTTTTAATAGTTTTAATTGTTCCCTTCCTTTAATAGAGTAATGATAAAATGAACTTCCCGGTGGGAAATAAGATGGCGGAGTAATATTATGATAGATTAAAATATTATTGTAGCCTTTTAAATTCTTTAACCATTCATCAAGGTCATGGCCGAAGGAATGGTGTATAAGGAGAATTTGTTTTTTATCAGGTTTGTAATATTTATAAGATATAACTCTATCTTTTAAATCATCTGCTATATGTTCAACATATATTCTGGAGGTATAACCTGCATTTTGCAATAATTTTTGAATGAAAAACATACTATTGGTAACTGCGTCACCATAAGCACTTCCTGAATGAAATTGATCTATAGCTGCAGGTTTTATCATGTATAAGCACCTTCATTAATACTTAACAGCTATTACTGAATAATCCTGTTCCATATTAAATTTGAAAAGAATGTTTTTTATTTCATCTTTGTTAATATAATCGTAATCGATAATGTTTAAGGGATTTGATTTTTTTATTTCAAGGGCGTTAAATCCGCGGGCTTCCAGCAAATATTTCAATGTGCCGGGAGGGATCGGCTTTATGTGAGTCGGATCATTATAAAAACTGCATGCTCCGACAATTATATTTTCAGGATTAGGTGTTTCAAATATTACTAACCCTCCCGGTTTTAAAATCCTTAACGTTTCATCAAAAAGAGATATTAAGCTCTTCAAAGGTAAATGTTCTACTATATGAAACCCTGTAATTACCCCGAAACTGTTTGATTTTTGAGATTTTACATATTCTATTGCATCTGCTTCTTCCACATTAAGGCTCAAGGCCAGGCATTTCTGTACCATAATCCTGTTTATATCCAGACCTTTTGCAATATAGCCATTTTCTTTGAGTATTTCTAACCATTCCCCTCTGCCGCAGCCAATATCAAGAATTGGAGTATTTTCTGTTCCCCCTTTTACCTGTTCTATATAAGGCAGATATATTTTCATCCTCTTTTTTATATCCTCTCTTGTACCTCTGAATTGATCTTCAAAAGATACATACATGGCATCAAGGATATGATCTTCTTCTGTAACCATATTCTGAATTTGTGTTCTGTTTATTGGTTCCGGAAGTCTTTTTCTTGCTTCTTCAAGGAGAAGCATTAATCGTCTCTGCTGGTCGAGAATAGTTAATTTATTCTCTCTTATTTGATTTGCAATATTTTTTATTTCCCCCGTAATTTTTTCGATAGAATTACTGTCTGCCTTT
>JBEHWP010000827.1:0-3082 GCA_040217665.1 Vulcanimicrobiota bacterium | reverse complement strand
GTAAGCAGGCAGAATATTCATTAGATCCAGAGATGCTATATAAGTGCCGCATATAGTCCCCAGACCTATCATAAGTCCCTGATATGCATAACCTGCAGGTCTCTGGCCTGTATTAAGTTTATCCCCTATAAAGGCTCTGAAGGGTTCCATACTTATATTCAATGAAGCATCCAGCATCCAGAGACATCCTGCAGCCATCCACAGAGAAGACGATGACGGCATAAGAAAGAGTGCTATTGTTGCAAGAATTGCACCTGTAAAAAAATAGGGTCTTCTTCTCATTTTAAGAGCGGAAAGCCATGTTTTATCACTCATATAACCTATTACAGGCTGAACTATGAGCCCCGTAAGAGGTGCGGCAAGCCAGAGGAACGGCAGTTCATCGGGTTTTGCCCCCAGCTTTTCATAAATGGAACTCATACGGGCAAACTGTATCTCAAATCCATGCTGAATACCAAAAAATCCTATGCTCATATTGATTATCTGCCATACGGGGAGATCCGGTTTTTTCATATCTGTTAACCTTTCTTTCACGGCCCACCGAGGGGGGTTATTATTCATAAAATCTTTCATAATTACCGGTGTGACCATAAATTCTCGCGACAATTCCATGACAGGTACAGATAACCTATCGTCCTGTTACGCGTCACGCGTCACGATTCCCATATAAATTCTATTGTACAAAGACAAAACCCTTTCAGACGTCAGAAATTTGTTTCCGTAAAAAATAAAGGATTTTAATGTAACATGTGAGAATAAAATTGCTATGAGAAAAAAATATCTGGAAATTAAAAATGTAACAAAATCGTATTCTACAAAGGTTGCAGTCCATAATGTTTCATTATCTGTTCCCCATGGTTCCATATATGGCCTGCTGGGGCCCAACGGTGCAGGAAAAACTACAATTATCCGTATGATTACAAGAATTATGTATCCTGACAGAGGTGAAATATTTATAGACGGAGAGGCTCTTCAGGACAGGCACCTGCAATCTATAGGTTATATGCCGGAAGAAAGAGGTCTTTACAGGAAAATGAAAATAGGGGAACAGCTTGTTTATCTCCTCATGCTAAAAGGTTTATCTAAAGCTACAGCCTGTGAAAGAGTAAATTTCTGGCTTAAAAAGTTAACTATTTACGAATGGAAAGACAGAACTATTTCCGAACTTTCAAAGGGTATGCAGCAGAAGATTCAGTTTGTTTTAACTGTGGCTCACGGGCCGAAACTTCTTATACTGGACGAGCCGTTTTCCGGCCTTGATCCTGTAAATACACAGCTTATTAAAGATATAATTTTAGAGCTTAAAGGTGAAGGAACAACTACTATTTTTTCCACCCACAGAATGGAACAGGTAGAAGAAATGTGTGATTATATAGGACTTATCGACAGGTCACAGGTTATACTGGAAGATGAAATATGGAATGTGAAAAAAAAATATAATAAAAATATCTATAGAATAGAAGCAGAAGGAGATCTGACTTTTGTCAGAGAAATCCCCGGATTAACAGTTCTGGATATGAAAAACAAACATGTAACAGTCAGGTTCCATGAGAATTTCACTTCAAAGGATTTCCTGTCCAGGGCAATAGATAAAGTGGATATAACTAAATTTGAGTTAAAACTGCCGGGATTGAATGAAATATTTATAGAACTGGTAGGACTCACGAAACAATTATGAACAAAATCTGGCTTATAATCAAAAGAGAATACATTACAAGGGTAAAGACAAAAACATTTTTGCTGTCAACCCTTCTGGTGCCGCTCGGGTTTGCTCTTATAATAGCTCTTCCCATTCTGGCAGGACAGATTTCAGAACGAGAGTATTTAAAGATTTATGTTATAGATAATTCCCATATAATTGTCGATAAGCTTGTAAGCGGAGAAAATTTCACTTTTATTCCTGCAACCGACGATTATGAAGTTCTAAGAAAAACACTGATTAATAAACATCGGCAGGGAATCTTGATAATACCGGAAGAACTGAACAGCGGAGACATTAAAATACTTTATTATTCCTCAGATCCTCTCAGTCTGGGCCAGGAACTTCAGCTCAGAGTTAAATTAAAAGAAATAGTAAAAGAAATAAGGATTGAGAACACAGGTATACCAAGGGAAATACTGGACAAATTAAATGTGCGTCTCTCTTTATCTACAGGTAAACTTACAAATAATGGTGAAGAGAAGAAAACCAGCACTGTTATTTCTGCAGCTTTAGGCTATATTATGGCCTTTTTAATCTATATGACAATGTTTATTTACGGTTCTTTTGTCATGAGAGGTGTAATGGAAGAAAAAACCAATCGTATTGTAGAATTGATCGTTTCTTCCGTTAAACCTTTTGAATTGATGATAGGTAAAATCATAGGCATAGGAGCCATGGGACTCACACAGCTTACCATATGGTTTATATTGAAATGTCTGATACTTTTTCTCAGTTTGTTTATTTTCTCAGAGAACAGCTCTTTATCTACGTCAGACCAGATGCAGGTAAAAGAATTACTGGCAGATTATCAAAATTTCGACTTTAAACTCCTCTTCTTCTTTTTCTTTTATTTCCTGGGAGGTTATTTATTATACGGTTCCCTTTTTGCCGCCATAGGTTCTGCAGTAGATCAGGAAAGTGATGCACAGCACCTTGTATTTCCCGTCACGATTCCTCTGATTATACCAATGCTGATTATAACAAGAATACTTCAGAATCCCAATGGTGCAACTGCCAGATTTTTTTCCATATTCCCGTTCTTTTCTTCTATGACCATGCTCGTAAGACTTGCAAGTGTGGAAGTTCCATGGTATGAACTGGCACTTTCAATGACATTACTCGTATTAACCTTCATAGGAAGTGTATGGATAAGTGCAAAGATTTACAGGACAGGAATATTGATGTACGGGAAAAAAATCACATTAAGAGAAATGATAAAATGGATTTTTATATAAACGTTTCCTATCTTTTGTGCGTCAGTGATTGTAGTTAATTTCATAAGTATCCATAAATAATTGCCTCGTAATGCGTAAAGCGTAATGCTTGATGCGCGCTTTACGCGTCACGATGACTTAAATTCTAATAAGTTATGAAATACAC
>JBEHWP010000826.1:0-3089 GCA_040217665.1 Vulcanimicrobiota bacterium | reverse complement strand
CGCTCCATATCTCTTAAAAAATTACCTGTTAAGATACGAAGGACTGACTTCTTGCTTTTATAAATGGATACTTCCTTAAGAGAACTTCTCTTAAGGCAACACCTTGCTCCATTTACATCGGCGTGAAGCTTTAAATTACATAATTTACATATAAATTCTTCCCTGTTTTTTCTATTTCCCTTATCTATATAACCGCATCGAGAACATTCCTGACTTGTATAGGCAGGGTTGATATAAGTTATGGCTATTCCAAATTCTTCTGAAATAGAGGTAAATTTATTCTCTATTTCTCTTTTACCGAATTTAGACAGAATTCTGTTCATTCTCTTTGATAGATTGGGACTGGTAAAATTGAGTTTTTCTACTATTATTGTTCCCGGCTTATAGAGTCTGATGATTTTATTGATAATACGGCAAACTTCATTTTTTAGATGGGCTCTTAATTTCCTTATTAATTCTCTATATCTTCTACTGCAAAGGGGTTTTATTTGCTGTTTCTGAAGATTGCTCTGAAGGGTTGTTATTATTTTATCATATTCTATGAGTTTTTCTTTAAATTCTCTTCCGAATAAATCTCCTCTGTCTGTTGCAAAAAGATTTTTCAAGCCAATATCCAGAGCTATTTCCGGAGTATGGGATACATAGTCGGAAGATTTTTCTCTGTCTTTTATCAGATTAATTTTTATATTACCATCTCTGTCTATATTTATCTGGCAGAATTTCTTTGTCTTTCCTTTTATTTCTTCAAAATAAGGATTACTCTTCAAGGGTATATAGACAGGTTTATTCTTAGTTAATGTAGAAAATCTTATCCAGTAATCAAACTCATGTGCCTTATTACTATCCTTCTTACTTATTACGGCAACTTTATTATCAAGAGCCATATTTATGTGTTTATATGTTGGACGTCTGTGCAGAGACAGGATATGTTTCATTATTACCCTTCCAAGTTTTAAAGTCTCACTGTCTATTGAGTCAAATTTATCTTCTATTCTATTACCTTTACTGTCACAGGCCGGTATTGACACTTCTTTCTTAAACCAGAGTTTATATTTATTTATATAGAGTAATTTTATCCTCTCTTCTTCTGATATTGTGCTTCTTGTTACAATCTTTCTAAAATCATTCTGTATGTTTGAAATAAATGAATCCAGTATGGATATTACCTGATAGGCTATTACCTGTTTATATCTTTCTGACATGGCAGAAGAAATTTCTTTAACAGGATGATTTTTGTTAAAATTTCCTTCTTTATAGAATAATTCCCATTGCTTTTTAGCTATTACAGAAGCAGTCTTTCTATATTTTTCTATAACAGATAGGATTTTTTCTTTTTTACCTTTATTCATGCAGGTTTTAACTTCATAAGTTCTTAACATTAGAATCAGGCCTTTTTATTTTTTATGGGGGGTTATATAGTAATTATAACATATTTATTGATATGGACATGCACATTTAGATAAAAAATCTTTTATAGAAAATTTTGATATAAATTTCTATGATTTTCTATGATTTTTGTAACTAGTTGTTATACATAAGAAAAGATTCTGCAGATTTCTTACTTTCCATATCTCCAACTACATGCCAGTGTCGTTGATCAGGATTATCGATGTAATTTTCTATTGCTCTTGAGTAATACAATAGATTTGCGAACCCTAAATCTTTATGCTTTAACCCCATTGCTCCATCGGGATCAGCTTTGAGAAGTAATAAAGATTCTTCATACACTTCTTTCCATTTTTTAGGATTAATTTTGTGAGGCATTATATAAAGATGAACATAAATTCCCAATTTAAACCCTCGCTTTATTATTTTTACAACATATTAAAATTATATGCAACCAATTATGAAAAAGCAAGAAAAAAAATTACTTTCTGATTAACAAATCTAACTGTTCCATTAATTTTTTTTAGAGAATAAGATTTTTTCTGTTCGCCTCCTCTCTGAATCTGGCTGGAGTAAGATCGCCGGGGTTAGCAGGTAGAGATGTAAGAACTGTATGCAAAGATCTGTCAGAAACAGTTAAATAAGGTAATATTTTAAAAAATTAACTTTTTTTATCTTTAAAATATGATATAATTATATTGATTGATATGGTTAGTATGATTATATAGGGGGGAAATTAACGTGCTTAAAACAATAAGTGCTATGAAAGCAAGGCAAAACCTGGGACAGATTATGAATGAAGTAAGTATAAGAAGCGACAGTTATATTATTGAACGGAACGGTAAACCACTGGTTGCCATTGTTCCTGTATCATTTCTGGAAGAACAGGAATTGAAGAAAAAAGGCTTTCTTAATTTACTGGATAAAGCTCAGAGTAATTCTAATGTAACAGAAGAAGATTTTCAGAATGATATAAGGGAAGCAATTAAAGAAGTGAGGAAGAATAAATAATGATCAGAGCCGTTCTGGATACCAATGTTTTAGTGAGTGGTCTTCTGTCTTCGGGTGGAATCTGTAATCAGATTATAAGAAAATGGATTACTGGAGAATTCATTCTCTGCATCTGTACAGAGGCTTTAGAAGAACTGGAGACAGTGGTCAGATATCCGAATATAGCAAAAAGACATAAGTTATCTGAAGATGAAATAAAACAGTATATTGAATATGTAGAAGAATTTGCTTTCAAGGTAAATGTAACCGAAATAGATAATGTGGTAAAAACAGATCCATCTGATAATATTTTTCCTGCCTGTGCACTTGCAGGAGGTGCAGATTATATCGTGAGTGGTAATTATCATCTCCTTGACCTGAAATCATATCAAAGTATTAAAATTATAACTCCCAGAGATTTTTATGACATCCTAATTACCAGGAGGTAGGTTCTTTTAAAGAAAAAATTTATCTTTTTAATTTTTTCTATTAGAATTATGACTAACTAAAATTAATGCAAGTTAACTTGCATTAATTTGTATTTTTAATGTATAATTAAAGTTAAGTTGCATTAAGTGGTGCGGTAATATGTCAAGGGGTAAAAAGAAAAAAATACCCCCTTATGAAAAATAATTATTGAAGTGAGCATATATTTTACATAAATCCTTTAAAAATCGGATACCATCAGGAAGTAAAAGTAATGTTAAAAAAAA
>JBEHWP010000825.1:0-3093 GCA_040217665.1 Vulcanimicrobiota bacterium | reverse complement strand
TTACGGAAGAAGGGAAAAAAGATTTCTCTGTAACTACGACACCGTTAATTATCGCTACCAGTGCCATGGAGATAGATGTTATTGCCAGTAAAGATCTGGAGGGATAAAATCTTTTTCTATAATTCCACAGAGTTAACGAGCAGAGCAGCATACTTATTAATTCCAGAATATAATGTACACTGTTATTCAAACCGGGTAATCCGTAATAATATCCTGAAAAAGATAGTATCAGTAAAGGTACAAAAAGATATCTGTTCACAGTCTTACGGTTAAAGATAATTATACCGGTTCTCCAGAACTCCAGCAAGAAAAGACATGATACAATCTCCATTATCAGTCTGATGATAAAGAATATATTATTATCTCCGGCACTGATAACTAACATATCAAGCCATTTACTTGAGCCGTAAATAAGACCGAACAATCCCAGCCATTTCCATTGAAGGGTATTTTTTTTCTGCTGTCCTATTAATTTTCCTGTACCGGCTAAAAGAATAAAAGCAAGACCCTGAACAAAAAGTATATAATCTATTCTGATATCAATAAATTCTTTGTATGTCATACTTATTTAATCGGCAGAAATGATGCCTGAATTTACTGTTCTGTAATTTTTTTTATCTGAATTATAATACTTACACAGGCGGAGGTCCTCCGTGGTGTCTTTCTTCTTCTTCAGCAGGTGTGGCTTTAAGTTCTGGAAGTTTTATATTTTCTCCTTCTTTTACACCTGAAATTATCTCTGTTTGAATATTATTACTGATACCGACTTTTACTTCTCTGTTTTCAAGCCTGTTATCACCTGTTATTACAGTAACATAATGTTTGCCGTCTACGATACTGATAGCTTCAACAGGTAGAAGAAGTATATCCGATTTATTTGCTATATGGATATCCACATCAACTGACATACCCGGGAAAATCAATTGATAGGCACTTTTTCCTGAAGGTAATTTATCGGGATGAATTCTGTCAAGTAATATCTTTATTTTCACTTCAAAGGTCGGTACATTCTGTACTTTTTCCGCCACAGGAGCAATATAGGTTATAATACCGGGGATCTCAAGTTCCGAATAAGCAGCAGCTATAACCGTTACAGGTAGATCTGCCTCAAGGTGCCCTATATCGGCTTCATCTATACTGGCTGTTGCATATAAACTGTTAAAATCGGCAATATTCATCAGAGTCGTTCCTGCTGCACTTGACATGGTCTGAGAAGCTACAACATCACCGACTTCTACTGATCTGCTCGTAATTACGCCATCAATAGGAGATAAAATTTTGGTTTTAGAAAGTTTATTCAAATATTCGTTTTTAACTGCTTCTGCCTTGATAAGCTGTGCTTCTTTACTTAAAACACCCTGTCTATCTGCCATAGTTTCGCCGGCCTGGGCAATTGCATTTTTCAAATCAAGCTGTGCCTGAAGGAGAGATTTCAGGGCAGTTTCAACAGTTCTTGCTTTCTCTGCAATATTCTGTTCACCGAGAGCTATCTGGGTCTGTAAAGATTTTTCAGATTCTTCAACCTGTGCTCTGTTAATATTAAGAGTCTCAATCCTTGTTCCCTGAAGAGCCATATTATACTCTTCCCTAGCAGAATTATATTGAGATTTTGCTATAAGAAATATTTTTTCCGAATCATCAAGATCCTGCTTTGCAACAAAATCACTGTTATAAAGCTGCTTCTGCCTTTCATATTCCACTTCTGCATTTTTCATGGTAATTTCTGCCTGATTTACATTTTCCAGTTTCTGTGTAATTTCCTCTTTTCTTGAACCGGCCATAGCTTCCTCAAGCTGAAGTTTTGCAACCTCAAGATTTCCCCTGCACTGTTCTACCTGAAATTGAGTAACTCTTTTCTGTTCTGATAGCATATCCTGTGCCTGTTTATATGATAGTTCTGCTTTAGCAAGGGCTTCTCTCTTTATTGCAACAGATACATTATTGACATTTTCCTGAACATCTGCCGAAATCTTCGATTGATTGACAGAAGCAATCGCTCCATTATAATCTGCTTCTGACTGTTTATATTGCTGCATTAATTCAGTGTCATCTATAACTGCTATTATAGAACCTTTTTTTACTTTATCCCCTTCTTCAAAAGGCAAACTTATTACCTTACCGCCTACTTCCGATTTTATATCTATTCCGGTTTTACTGTTAACAAGGCCTGTAGATATTATAGATACATTCAGGTTGCCTTTTTTTACTTCAATCATTCTGTAATTTTTTTCAGTTACATTCCGGGCCTGAATATATTTATAAAATGAAAAGATAATCGATAAGATAATCATAATTATTATAGCATACGTCAAAATCTTATTTTTTTTCATATTGCTCACCTCATAATCTTCATTCATATCTCAAAGCCTCTATGGGATCCAGAGAAGCAGCCTTTCTTGCAGGATAAATTCCGAAGAAAACTCCTATCATTGCAGAAAAACTGAAAGAAATAAATATGGCCTGCAGGGAAACAATGGTCTTACTCATAACACCGAGATTACTGTAAGATGCTATTAGAGTATAAAATCCTGCCATAAGCATGCCCAGACCTATTCCTATAATACCGCCTGTTATACCGAGAACAAGGGATTCTATAAGGAACTGTACTAAAATATCACGTCTTTTTGCACCTATAGCTTTCCGCAATCCTATTTCCCTTGTTCGTTCTGTAACTGAAACAAGCATTATATTCATAATACCTATACCTCCTACGATAAGGGATATAAAGGCTATTCCGCCTAACATACAAGTAAAAAGAGTAAGAGTTGTAGAAATCGTATTCAGCATTTCTTCCTGACTGTCAATATTAAAATTACTGGAATTATTCTTATGTAAAGGGAGAATAACTTTTTTAATTTCATCAACTGCATAATCTATGGTTTCAGAATTTTTCCCCTGAATATATATGGTTTCGATATATTTATCATCAAAAAATCTGGCCTTCATAGTAGTTAAAGGTATAAGTATCTGTTTATCAGGATCCTGTCCGAAGGATTTTCCTTTTTTTTCCAGTATTCCTATTACCATAAGTCTTGAACCGGAACCTTCAGAAGAGAAGGTTAATTTTACAGTCTTTCCTATAATATCTTTTGA
>JBEHWP010000824.1:0-3096 GCA_040217665.1 Vulcanimicrobiota bacterium | reverse complement strand
GTAATCTTTTATTTTTAAGTTTATTATTTCTCAAGCTAAATAATCGTAGTGGCCATATAGAATTTACATGAGAGCTATATCCAATATACACTTGCCCCGTCACTATATTCCTTATCTCAAATACACCGTAATTACCCATCTACGTAAACATCTCCTTTCAGCCACTGTTTCCCGCAATCTCCACAGGTCAAAACTTTCACTTTTGAATAATCAACCATCCAGTAAGAGCTTCCGCAGTATGGACAGGGCTTATACTTAAATCCGTCTTCTGCCCTGGGCGCAGGATGAGGAAGTTTTGATTTTGCCATGCACATTCTTTCCCGGTATGTCATAGACATATTTCAATCACACTCCTTAAAAAATTGAAATTCTTTACAGGAATTATCCTTATCCACCGGCACTTTTATATTCTTCAATTTACATTCGCCGATTATTATTTTTCTCTCTTCTCCTGTGTCTTTATCCTGAACAGTCATTTCGCTTATCTTACGGGAAACATGTTCACACCATTTGCATTGATGAGGGGCCAGGTTATACATCTAAACTCTCTCCCATTCTTTCTCATATTTTTCCTTATGTTCCGGTTTGCAGAAACATTCACCCTTTACCCCTCTGGCTCTCTTATAATGTTTCCCGCAGAACCGGCAAAAGGCATAAATCTTTGCATGTTCCATACAGCGTTCGGCATAGGTTAACTGTGGTAAAAATGATAACTGTTCCATTGTTTCACTCCATATTCTTTAAGCATTTATTAAGGCTTAAATTAGAAGGTATCTGCTTTCTTTCTAACAGTTGAAGAACCGGGACATTCACCCGGCAGGAAACCTTTACAGGCGGATCTATAAACCTATCATGACCATGGGCCGAATTGTAAATTTCTGTTATACCGGTCATAAGTGCCGGAACATCTGGATGGTTCCAGGAAAGTTTTCTTTTCTCCCCGTCCCTGTAGAATTTTTCAAATTCCTTATAAACCCATTTCTCCTCATCTTCCTGCAAGTTACAGACCCTGGCCCATCCGCCGATACAGGAAAGGGCATAATGAATTTTCGGGTCTGTGAACTGTAAACTCTTATATCTGCCATGCTTTCTTATAGCTTTCAAAACATCTTGCCAGGCGAAAAGAGAATGTTCTTCAGAGGTTCCTTCGATATGTTTTACGATATCCGCAGGAGTAGGAAAGAAGTTACTCTGTTCTGTATGTGCTGCTACAGCTCGTAATATTTGTTCAAATTCATATCTTTCAAGGACTTTAAAAAACATTGCCAGAGCTTCTTCTGACTTCGGCTTTGTCCCGGTAAGCTCTGCAGTTGTGTTTAAAAGTGACACAAATCTGTTAAAATCCTGTTTTTGCATTATCCTATCTCCTTTACTGAGTATTCTTCTGTATCTATGATTTCAGGGTTAGAAAATTTCCCGTAAAAATTTTTGAGTATATCATCAGGGTCTCTGCATGCTGCACGTTCATAACTGCTCATAGCGTCATGCTTTATTTTTTCCTCGTCAGGAATCCCGTTAATGTAATCCTCAAACCTCCCGTTAAAGAAGGTCGAACCAAGCAGAATAAATTTAAGTTCGGTTTTTTGAAGTGTAATTTTTCTGCAGTAATTCTCAATAGCAGTAAGGAATGACTCTTTTGTTATTCCTTTTTTTCGGTGAGACTGATAGTATTTTAGAGAGTCTTTTCTCCCTTCTTTCCTGGGATACAGGGGCCAGATCTCAGACTCAAATTCTATCTCCAATTGCTTTGACGTTTTGCCATTTCCACCGCGGCCAGTACATTTAACACCCTCTTCCTTCCCGAGATCTCCGGTCAGAGGAATTGAAGGAGCTTCTTCCTGGATGCTTTCCCTGGAAGTTTCTTTTTCACAGGAAACTGGTTTTATTATCTCTGGTTCGCCGGTAGGTGAACATGATATTTCTTCTTCAATTTCTTTTTTAATTTCTTCTTCTTTTTCTTTTTTAATTTCTTTTTTAATTTCTTTTTCTTTCTTCATAGGGTCTTGCAAGGGGTTTACAGACTCCTTTGCAGGGGCTTGCAAGGTACCTGCAAGGGGCTTATAAGAGGCTTGTAAGCTACTTAAAAACGGTATATATTGCCCGTAATATTCAAAATTATCATAAACAAAGGCTATCAAGGTCTTATCTTTTATTTCCATTATCTCACTATTGATGCATTTCAAAATATTTCCTGAATTATTGAAATTATATTTGGCCCAGTTTTTAAGGGCTACTTCATGAGTCTGAGGATTATATCTTATTTTGCCGTAATGAATAAACTTATCCATAAGCCTTAAAATAGTTTCCCTTGTGTATCCGGTCTGCACTTCCGCTATTTTTAAAGGCAATTGATATATTCCGGTCTGCGTGACATATGGATTGGTGAGCAAATAGATATAAAAGTATTTTTCTTCTGCGGACAAATCAAGCATGTCTATGTCTTCCCAAAATTCACATTGTATTGTTCTGTATTTAGCCATTTGATAATCCTTTCTGCCTTGGCTTCCCACTCTCCGAACTCTACCGGCAGACCATCCGGCGAGTTCAGAGAAAGGAAATTATTATGGAAAACCGCCTCAAACCGGAGGCGAGATTGAGATCGTTGAAAAATGTTTAATATATAAACTTACTGTTTTCTCACCAACATTAAACATTTTTGATATTTTTCTATAAGTCACACCTTGTTTATTTAACTTTTGCCATTCCGAAACAAAGTTTTTATATCTAGTAAAATATACGGCTTTTCTTGATGCCTCTATTGCACGAAGAGATGGTTTCTTACCTTTATTAGCCTGGCTTAATTTCCTTTTTTCATCTTCTGTTTTAATTCTTCCTAAATTAGCCTGGCTTAATTTTTCCTTAACTGCCTGAGGCGTTATTTTTCCGTAATTATGGTTCTTCTCTCCTTTTTGCGCATCTCCAATTTTCTTTTTAGCTTCTTGAGAATGATGTCTTCCTTTCATTGGTGCTATGGTATTTAAGGCAATATTATAACCACATAAAAGATTAGTGCTATTATAAAAATTCATATAAAATCGCTCTCTGTCTTTTAATTGATTTTTGTTACAGTAACAGAGAATTTTGAATTCAAAATTC
>JBEHWP010000823.1:0-3100 GCA_040217665.1 Vulcanimicrobiota bacterium | reverse complement strand
AAAAAAGGTAGAAAGATAGAAATAAATTTTCTTGACATTTTTAATTAAGTATTTTAAAATATAATTAAGTATTTACTTAATTAAAAACTGGCAAGTGTGAAATGAAGAAAATCTTTGAAATATTGAAAGCATTATCTGATGAAACACGTTTTAAAATAATAACATTACTTTTGAACCGTGATTTTTGTGTGAGAGCTCTGTCGCGTCATCTGGAAATCTCTGAAGCTGCTGTTTCACAGCATCTTAAGATTTTGAGAGAAGCAGGACTGGTAAAAGGTGAAAAACGTGGTTACTGGGTTCATTACATAGTAGATAGAACTATACTTGAATATACAGGGGAAGAATTAAAAAAAATGGCATATGAAGATTTTTCCTGTAATATCAAGGAAAACCTGATTAGATCTGGGAAGGAAAAATCATGTTGCAGAAAGGAGGGAAGTAAAAATGTGTGAAGGAAAGTGTCAGAAACCTGAGCATTTGAAAGGGAAACCTGGAGAATGCAGTGAGGAACAGATAAAAAAGTGTCATGGTGATACAGAGGATCATCCATGTGTTACAAAAAAATCTTCTTTACAGGAAAAATAAAATTATAGATTTTGAATAAATAATAGTATGAATAGTGAAGTATGGCAATATGCAGAAACCATTAATTGAAGTAGAAAAATTAAGTAAGAAATTTAAAGATATTACAGCTGTTGATGAGGTATCCTTTGATGTAAATCAAGGAGAATTTTTCGGTTTTCTCGGTCCCAATGGAGCAGGGAAAACCACTACTATCAATATACTTACAGGGCTTGCCAGGCCGGATTCTGGAAGAATTCACATGGCCGGTCTGGAATGTACCAAAAATCCCAAATTAGTACAACACCTTACAGGTATTGTCCCTGATGATAGTAATCTCTATCCCGAGCTATCAGGTTTTGAGAACCTCTGTTTCTGTGCTTCCTTATATGGTATGACTAAGAGTAATCGTCAGACTCGTGCTCATGAATTGCTGGAAACATTTGATTTAAAAGAAGCAGCACATAGAAAATTCGGTGGTTATTCAAAAGGGATGAAACGCAAGCTAACCATTGCAGCCGGTATTATTCATAACCCGAAGATTTTGTTTCTGGATGAGCCTACTACTGGCATAGATGTGGCAAGTGCCAGACAGATCAGGAAACTTACTGCAGAGCTTCACCGTAAAGGAACAACAATTTTTCTTACTACCCATTATATTGAAGAAGCAGAAAGACTTTGTGAACGTATTGCCTTTATAGTAAAAGGCAGGATTGTTAAAATCGATACAGTATCAAATCTTTTACAGCCGGTACAGGAAAAAAATGTTATGTTGTTTTCCATATCGATTCAGACAACTAATCTCTGTAGCAGGCTCAGAGAAGCATTTCCTCATTTTGAATTTCAGTCTCTATCTCCTGAACAGATTCGAGTGGAGTCAGCAGCAAAAATCAGTATTGGCTCCCTGGTAAGGTTTATTGAAGAACAGGATGCCGAAGTTATGGAAGCCCGACGGATACGGCCATCGCTGGAGGAAATTTTTGTCCGCCTTACTGGTATTGAGTTAGATACTATGAAAAAAGAAAAAGAAAAGGTTAGTAAAGAATTATGAAATACTGGATTGCCTTCTGGAATATTATGGTCAAGGATATGAAAGCTTATTATCTCAAACCACCAAATATTAGCTGGGGTTTAATTTTTCCTGTAGCCTGGACAGGTATGTTTTTTATCAAATCAGGTAGTAATCTTGATAATATTATTACACTGCTTCCGGGGGTAGTAGCCCTTTCTATCCTTTTTGGCACCACTTCTACCCTTGCAGTAACGGTAACTTTTGAGAAAAAGAACCGTTCTTTTGAACGTTTACTTTTATCTCCAATTCCACTGGAACTTCTTATGCTTGCCAAGACGAGCGGAGCAATTCTTTTCGGCATAATCAACGCCTTTGTTCCAATAATTATAGCTATGTTTCTGACTGATCTTTCCCGTATTAACTGGATAGTTATATTACCTGCTATTGTGATAATTGCTATTGTATCAACATTTCTTGGTTTTTTTATCTCAGTCTCAGTAAGTGAAGTTTTTGAAGCTCAAACATTTTCCAATTTTTTCCGCGTTCCAATGATTTTTCTTTGCGGGTTATTTTTCCCTGTAACTTCTCTTCCGGTATTCTTGAAACCATTATCTTACATGCTTCCTTTAACTTATGGTGTTGATATTTTACATGGTGCAATTCAGGGTGAAAATTTAATACCACTGGTGTTAGATTTTTTGCTTATTATTAGTTTTTGCGTTATCCTTTTCTATATTACCATAAGGAATATACACAGAAAATGGATTTTTTAACCAGAAGGGTTTCACTTTGATCAAAACAATAATATAATTAGAAAGGTAATACATATGAGTCTTGTTATTGCAGAAAATTTATCTAAAGACTATCAGATTGGCGAGATAATTATCCCCGCTCTGAAAGATGTAAGTTTTATAATAGGGCAGGGGGCCTTTATCTCTTTTGTAGGACCTTCGGGAAGCGGGAAGACCACTCTTTTAAACCTTATAGGATGTCTGGATAAACCAAAAAAAGGAAAACTCAACATACTTGATACAGATGTTACAACACTCTCTCAAAAAGAAAAAGCTATATTTAGAGGAAACAATATTGGTTTTATCTTTCAGGATTTTAATCTTGTTCCTGTTCTTACAGTTTATGAAAATGTAGAATATCCTTTGATTATGGTACAGAATATTCCTTCAAAAGAAAGACAGGAGAGGGTTTTAAACCTTTTAGATTCTGTTGGAATGATGAAAGAAAAAGATAAATATCCCTCCCAGATTTCAGGTGGACAGAAACAGAGGGTTGCCATAGCAAGAGCACTTGTAATAAAACCAAAACTGGTTCTTGCAGATGAACCTACAGCCAATCTCGACCATAAAACAGCTTTTACTGTGATTTCTCTTATGAAAAAAATAAGAGATGAACTGAAAACAACTTTTATTTTTTCAACTCATGATATGAAAATTGTGAGTGAAGTGGAAACAATATCTTATCTGGAAGATGGGGAATTAAATGAGACAGAAGAAGGAGTAAGAAATGCTGCTT
>JBEHWP010000822.1:0-3102 GCA_040217665.1 Vulcanimicrobiota bacterium | reverse complement strand
CTTCTATTAATTTCTGCAGTTTTTCTTCTATTATAACCATTAATTCCGGATTCCCCGATAAATTTTCATATATTTCTTCTTCTTCCATATCTGGAGGAGGAATATAAATATCAAGAAGCCTGGCAGGAAGATAGGTTCTTCTTATATGGTTGTATTTTTCTGTCATTTTAAGAGGCAAAGGGTCAGTAGTGGCATCTTCAATGGCAGAATACATCTTTTGAGCAGAAATAAATTTGTAACTTTTTCTCATCTGATTAAATGACTTCAGGGCAAACAGGGGGATACCTGTTTCTACCTGACCAAGGAGTATTAAATGACGATCATTTAAACTGAAGAATATCATATTGGAAAAAAGCGGATTTTCTTTAAGGCCTTTTCCAATAAAACTTTCCTCTGATGCAGTAACACCGCAAAAATATATCTTTCCTGTAGTACCTCTCTGGTATATTTTTATCTCATCTACAGTCCAGAAGGGATGACTCATTCTCAGTATTTCACTTATTTTCTCAAGGGAATTATCCTGTTCTCTGAGCAGTTCATCTGCACTCATTTCTTCTATAAAGGCATAGCGGTCCCAGAGGGATTTTCTTATTTTTTCTTTTAAATATCCCTGTTCTTCATTCCAGTTACCGAGAGTTTCGTAAAGCTGTTTCCCTTCATAAGAAATAGTATCTGCTCCGTCTTTTCTGTATCGTTCTATATCTTTATCTGTTACAAGTAAATATGTAAGAGACCCCCGTGGCTCAAATATTTCTTCTTTTGCTTCTTTACTTTCTTCTCTCAGCTCATCGGCAATAACTGATAATTTTTTTATTGTTTTATCCAGATAATCTTTTTTACTGCAACAAACTTGCTCCATACGTTCAATCTGCTTGAGTTTGAATTTAAGTGATATAAGCTGTCCTCTGTTAAGTATTTTTTTATCTATATGATTGAATAGGCTGTCCTGTGCTTCGAAGTATTTTTCATAATAACGTTTCCATGACAGGAGATACTTTATAAAATAAACTATATAAGTAAAGAATATTATTACAACAGGTATTAACAGTAAAAGAAATGAAATGATACTTAAAATTATTATAATAACAGGTAGAGCTACAACCGGTAAGATAGACAGATATCCTATTAAATTAATTCTCTTTGCAGGCAATACCGTTCCTATGAATGGTACTACAAAAGAATCTATTGTAGACTGAAGTATATCAAACGTTTTGAAATGTTTTTCTTCGTCTTCTTTAACAAGACCTTCCGTATATCTGAGTTTTTTCTGTATTTCTTCTTTTTTTGCTTTTATTTCCGTGTAAATTCTGTCCACACAGGTAAGAGCGCTTTTCAGTGCACATGACGTATCTGTTGAGAGTATATCTATATGTTTTTTTATATTATTTTCCAGTTTTTCCAGATTTTCCTGTAACTGTTTTGTGAAATCTTTTTCTGTTTCCTCTGCAAAACGGCTTTCCAGAAGGCCTGCTTCATGTTTTATGCGATTGACCAGAACGGAAGGGTCTGCATTTTCAAATTGCTTTCTGTCGAGTTTCGGAGTTCTGGGTATGAATGAACTGTCTTCTATAGAGTTAATAAGATTTATAGAAGCATCTGTTTCTTCTTTTAATTTACTTTCTGAAAAATCATCTCTTATAAACAATTTTGAAATAATTTTTTCACCGAGAAGACAGGCACAGTGTTTTCTTACCAGTTCTGCAGGGAAATACATAAGACTTATTCCGAAAGAGCCGTAAGAAGTATTTTTACCTGAAATATCACCCTGAAGTGATGAAGAAATAGCCGGGAGAGATTTCAGGTTTGGTCCGAGAGGGGTCACTATCATGGCTCTTAGCATTTCCCTGAACATTTTTTCTCTTTCTTTTTCACTTTCAAGGGCGAAGCCCTGACTGTTTATATAATCTACAAGAAACACTGCTTTAAAGGGTTTATTGGAGTTTTCTATTTCATAGAGACCGGGATAATAATATTGTTTAAATCCTTTACCCTGAAGAAAATGATCCAGTTCTGCCAGAGATATGTAAGACAGTGACTGTATCTCATTTTTATCCTGCATTTCACCTTCCAGCACTGCAGGCAGTAGAAGAAGGCCGTATCTGTTTGATGTACCGTGATTATATATTACCCTTTCTTCTGCCAGATAGATAGTATCTATATATATACCTGCTGCCAGAGGATCATCAAGGGAAGCTATCAGAAATACGTCAAAATCATTTGCTTCTTCAAGTTCAAAACCCTTTTCATTTAAAATTTTCCTGTTAGATATAAGTGTTGTATCTCTTAATTTCTGATCTATTTTTGCTGAAATACTGTCAATATTTGCCCAGAATATTGATCTTGAACCGGCTCTTACTGCATCCTTCAGATCTTCTGCCATAGCATCCCTGTTTTTTATTTTTTTTATCTCTCTTTTAATCCATCTGTTATATTCTCCCCATGTGCAGCTTTTCTTTTCCATATCATCAGATACGGATTTCGGAATCAATATCATTTCATCCATAGTAAGACCGAGTTTTATATTTACAGGTGTTATAGTTTCTTCTTTATCGGCAGGGATAAAATAACTCTTTATAAAAGCGGTAAATTTTGAAAGAGCTTCGTCTTTATTGTCCGATTTCAGCCATTCTGTTTCTATGAGTTTATCGAATTTTTCCTGTATTTTATTAATACGATGTTTTAATTTTTCATAAACTTTTCTCTTTTCTGCATATATATCCTGTTTTTCATCAATTTTTTCGTCATAAATATTCCCTTTAATTTTTTCCTGAATATAGCCGATTATATTCAGATTATTTCTGATTTTTTCTATTTTACCTTTAATGGCGGCAGAGAGGTAGGAGAGTAATTCAAGAATGGCTTTACAGGCTTTTTCTGTAACAATGAGATTTAATTCTTCTTCAAGACATTCGATAAGTTTTTTTCTATGAGACGGAAGGGCTGTTTCTGTTACAGATAGAGTAATTTCAATTAATTTTGTTTTTTCCGCTTTTTTAACTTCTTTTTCTTTATTTATCTTTTCAATTTCTTTCTTTACTGTAAGTTCTGTCTGTGTAATAGTTTTTTGAATTGCCTCAAGAAAAGCCAGAGTGTTTTTATCTG
>JBEHWP010000821.1:0-3104 GCA_040217665.1 Vulcanimicrobiota bacterium | reverse complement strand
TTTTAATAGTTTTTTACGCTTATCATTTATACCGCTGCCTACTTCTTTTATTATATAAACTATTTGATAACCTCTGGCTATAGCGTAGTTTTTTAACCTGTCAGATTGAGCTTCAAGATTAGCTTTGTTTTCATTACTCGATACACGGCAATAAATTGCTACTTTACTGTAATCGTATTTACTCTCTTCCTTTATTAGTATATGACCTGTCTTACTTATTATTGTATTTTCTATTTTTCCTTTCTTATATCTGTTCCAGGCTGTTCGATATGTTACCTTATTTTCTTTTGCATAATCACTTAATTTTTTCATACCTTATATTATAACATTTTTTCGTGGAAATTAATACAATTATTTTCTATATTTTTCTATAAAATTTACGACTAGTTGCTATACCATGGACTTTCATCGGAAGACATAAGTTCAATAAGATTCTTTATTGTTGTATCAAAGGGGCATATATCGGAAAGTTTCTGTTTCCTGAATTCCGCTATTCTCTCAAAATTTTTCACTGCCCAGTCCAGTTTCGGATTTCCTCCTGCCTTATAGGCACCTATACTGATAAGATCTTCTGCGTCTTCATAGAGTGACCACGCTTCAAGATAGGCACGGGCCGCTTTTTTATGTTCTTCTGTTGTTATTTCTTTGAAAAAAGGGCTTTTACTGGCTGCAATATCTATACATGGAAATATCTGTTGATAGACAAGCTTTCTTTTTAATTTAATGTGTCCGTCCAGGGCGGAATGAACAGAGGCTGCTACAGGCTCATCCATATCATCACCGTCTACTAACACCGTGTAAAGAGATGTAATAGTGCCGGTACCGGTAGATGCCGGTCTGTTCAATAATTTTGAAAGGACGGTAAATACAGAAGGAGTATAACACTTTGCTTCAGGCTTTTCTCCTGTTGCGAGACCTATTTCTCTCTGAGCCATGGCAAAACGTGTAACAGTATCAACCATCATCATTACATCTTTACCGTTATCTCTGAAATATTCCGCTATTGCTATACCTGTATAACAGCATTTGATTTTTTCTATAGCCGGCCTGTCTGAAGTGGCCACTATAATAACTGACCGGCCCAGGCCTTTTTCTTTTAATACATGTTCTACTAAATCTCTAAGCTCACGGCCCCTTTCACCAACAAAGATTAATACATTTATATCGGCACCATTTTCTCTGGCTATCAGTCCCAGGGTAGTACTTTTACCCATACCGCCGCCTGCAAATAAACCAAGACGCTGACCTTTACCGAAGGTAAGAACACTATCTATAACCTTGCACCCTGTAGAAAGAGGTTTATTTACAGGGAGGCATACAGAGGAATCAGGACAATCATTATAGACAGGGTGAAAAATACCGCTATTTATTGACCCTTTACCGTCAATCGGCTCTCCGAGACCGTTCAAAATACGTCCAATTAACTGCTCTCCTACTTCTACCTGTAATACATTGCCTGTTACTCTTACTTTACATCCCGGCACTATATCGGCAAGTTCTCCGAAAGGCAAAAGTAAAGCTTTCTTTTCTCTGAAACCTATAATCTCTGCTCTTACAGGCTCTTTGTTTTTATCCTCCGGTATAATATAACATAAATCTCCTATATTTCCGGACAGTTCTTCTGTTTCTACGACACTGCCCGTAATCTGCCGGACTGTACTGTTATCCAGTGCCATGTTTATAGCTTACCTCCTTAATTTTATTTTTTATTCGTCCAGTTCTGCCAGTCACTCTTTGAACGTTTCTGATGAAACACTACAGATCGTAATGTAGAAATCTGTATATTCATAAAAATCCTCCTTAATATATCAGTCGCAGAAATATGTCTTTTTATTGATTATATCTAAAGGATGTCTTGTTTTTAATGCTTCTTTTATAATATCCTCTATTTCTTCTTCATCACCTGTAATAAGACAGTCTGTTATTTTTTGCAGTATTATATCTTCTGATATCTTCCGTGATTTTTTATGAGTTACTTCAATGTTGACATCATATCTTGTGAAGATATGATTTGTCTTCGATGTATATTTCATTCTGCTCCCTCCATTTCCTTATGGAATATCTGTTGAAGACAGAAAAACATGGCCCTTTATAGAGTTTCAGACCGGGATAGATTATCATCGTTAAGAGATATGCCCATTCTTCGGCTTACAGTTCTGTAGCCGATCTTTTCGTAAAATTCTATGGCACCTCTGTTAAATTCCCATATAACCAGAGCAACCTGTTTTACTCCTTTATCTGAAGACCATTCATGGGCTTTTTCAATGAGTATTCTTCCTGCATCTGAATGGCGGAATTTACTTTTTACTATCAGGTTATCAATCATAGAATATCTCTGCGGAACTACAATAGGTAAGGGAGGAGTTTCCTGTATATAAATATGAACCAGACCTATAATCTCTTTATCACTTTCTGCTACGAAAATGGCTGCCTCTTCATTATCAATTATACTGAAGATATATTCCTCCGATCTTGCAGGTCCCTGAGACTCACGGTAAACCTCGGGTAACAGTTCATGGTGGACGGAATCTAATTCTGTAAATACATCGCATATGCCTCTGTAATCTTCTTTTGTTGCAGGTCTTATGGTGAAA
This sequence comes from Vulcanimicrobiota bacterium, assembly GCA_040217665.1. GTDB lineage: Bacteria > Vulcanimicrobiota > SpSt-956 > SpSt-956 > JAKJGF01 > CALARM01. The sequence continues at coordinate 510 of JBEHWP010000821.1, read as the reverse complement.
TTCATGTTTTTTTCTTCCCTTCCTTAAATATAAGTGATTTTCTCTAATTATAGTTTATTTCATATATGCTCTCGTGACGCGTGACGCGTGACGGGAGGAAAACCTTTATTAAATGCTTATGCTCAGGTCAGTAATTATGAATTACTATGAAGCTGACTGTATAATATTATAGCATTTATTTTCTCCAGTACAAATATATTTATCTGTAACATATTTATAGTGTATTTCATAACTTAGAACCTATTCGAAAAGTAATATTTATTGTACACCCTTCCGGGGGGTGAGGCTCTGGAGAAAAATATATACCGTATTAACAGTAATTGGTAAATTAAATAAATGTAATATCGTAGCAGTCTGTAAGAACAGGTTTTTTTGCACGAGGATTATAGATTTTTCGGAAGAGTCTCACCCCCCGGAAGGTATTTGATGACTTTTCGGATAAGCTCTTATTATTAAGTGTAATTATTACACCAATAGAATATCATATTAAAAAAAATTGTCAAGAGGGAA
>JBEHWP010000820.1:0-3104 GCA_040217665.1 Vulcanimicrobiota bacterium | reverse complement strand
GAAAAATCCTTTCCTTATGGTAGCAGAAAATTACTATTACAAACCATCACTGAAAAAAATAAAAGAATTATTACCACATATCGGCACTATAAAATCCCTTTTAATCAAAAAAGCTTTTACCCAGAAATCTGCTGACTGGCGCATTAATTACGGCTCACTTCTTGAAGGAGGAATCCATTTTGTATCACTCCTGTCAGATATAGTAGATGATATGCCGGTAGAAGTAAAATCGGTTTTTCCCGGCCATAAAAAAGGTGACCAGGAACGATCTTCCGTTCTGGATCTTACCTATAAAAATAATGTTACTGCAAAACTCATTTATTCATGGAACACAAAAAGCCTTCCTCTGGGAGTTTTTCAGACATCTTACATTTACGGAGATAAAGGAACAATTACCTTTGAAAGTAATGGTCTTTATGTTTATATAAAATCAGAAAAACTGACAAATCTTTATATTCCCGATCCTTTTGACCTGACAGGTAATAAAGGACTGGCAGCAGATTTTATATCTGCCGTTAATGAAAGGAGAAAGGAACAGAGAAAGCCTTATTCTGATTTTTATAAAGCAAAAAGGGATCTTTCTATTATTTTCATGGCTTATAAAAACGGAGGAATATCGCCGGTGAGTCGTGGGAAATGAAGGATGAAGGGTGAATGGTAAATGGTGAAATTTACGCGTTACACGTTACGCGTTACGCGTCACGATTATATTATCACGCATCACGCATCACTTTAACGCAGGAAACAGCAATGTCATAGAAGTTCCTTCCCCTTCCTCACTCTTAACCGTAATAGTTCCTTTATGAATCTTCATAATACCATAAACAGAGGCAAGTCCGAGACCTCTGCCTTCGCGTCTGGTAGTAAAAAATGGGTCAAATATTCTATGTTTAATCTCTTCTTTCATACCACAGCCATTATCTTCTACCTCCAGAAATACATAGAATCCTGGAGAAAGATTTTTACTCACATAACATGTTGAAAGATACTCTTCAGAACATTCCTTAACACCTGTCCTTAAAGTAATAGTGCCGTTTCTATTCCCTATGGCATCAGAAGCATTTGTCATAAGATTTATTAACATATGGCTTATAATAGTAGAATTGCCATAAATAAAAGGTATATCATAAGACAGGTTATATATCAATTTACAGTTTCCGGGAACAGATAATCCGAGAAGACCTTCTATCTGTTTAATCATTACAGTCAGATCCGTATCTCCCATTATAAAATTGCCTCCTTCGGCATACAGAAATATTTCTTTAGTAATCTCTGCAGCACGACGGCCCGATTTTATAACCTCCTGAATAGATTCCCTTACACGGGAATCAGACGGCAATTCAATGAGTGCAAATTCTGCATAACCAAGAATACCTGTAAGAATATTATTATAATTATGAGCTATACCTCCTGCCATAAGAGCAAGGCTTTCGAGTTTTTCCTTTTCTTTAAGTTTTTCTTTCATTTTTATTCTTTCTTCTTCCATATATCTGAGTTTCAGATGGGTAGAAATTCTTGCTACTGCTTCCTGATAATGAATAGGTTTTGTTATATAATCAACACCTCCTGCGTCAAAACCTTTAAGTATATTTTCAGTATCAGAAAGAGCACTCATAAATATAACAGGAATGTCTCTGATTTTTTCATGTTCCTTTAATACAGTACATACCTGATATCCGTCCATTTCAGGCATTACAATATCAAGTATAATAATATCAGGTTCTTCTCTCCTGGCAAGTTCAATAGCTCTCTTACCTGTCTGAGCAAGTAAAACAGTGGCATTTAAACTATCAAGACAATCAAAAAGAATACTCAGGTTTGCCGGCTGATCATCTACTATCAATATCTTCGATCTGGAAATAATTTCAGTTTCCATAAGGTTGTTCCTTTTCTATATATTTTTCAAGTAATTTTAACAGTCTTTCCACTTCAAAATTATCAGAAAGGTCTTTCAAATTATAATAAAAAGCTTCATATTTATTACCTTTACTATTTACCCTGGCAAGCTCTGTATTGAAACTTTTAATATTACCGTCTCTTATATAATTATAAAGAGTTTCCATTGTTTCGAAGGGAGGAAGCAGAATAACTTCCTTATCATCCGGGATATAATTACGTTCTTCTTCTATATAAATCCATTCCAGTTCAAAAATTCCTTTTATTACATCCAGAAGAGATTGACTGAAAAAGGGTTTGCTGATAAAAGCATCAAACAACATCACTCTATCATCATTCCATTCTTCACGACTGGTTGCAGATAAAGCTATAATCTTTATATCTTTATATTCAGACATATTCTTTATTTTTTGCGTGGTTTCAAAACCATCCATATCAGGCATTATAATATCCATAAAAATCAAATCCGGATTAAAACTGTTCACTTTACTCATACATTGAAGCCCGCTGTCGGCATCTTCCACTTCAAAACCTTTACCTGTAAGAAATTCTGCTATAACTTCCCTGTTCCAGTCTTTATCATCTACAACTAAAATTCTTTTTTTATCTCCTTTATATCCTGAGATTTTACCGGTATCGCTTAATTTACCTGTTTCTATTACAGATACTTCAGGTAAATCCAGAGAGAACCAGAATCTGCTACCTTTTCCCAGACAGCTCTCTACATAAAGTTCTCCTCCCATGAGTCTTACCAGTTTCCTGCTTATAGAAAGACCGAGGCCTGTGCCGTCGGTCTTTTTAAGCATCGGTGTAATCTGCTTAAAAGGCTGAAATATATCTTTTAACTTATCCTCAGGTATCCCGACTCCAGTATCATCTACAGAAAATACTATCTTCCCTTCATTTTTATCTACTTTTAACCTTACATATCCTTTTTCAGTAAATTTCACTGCATTACTCAGAAGATTCATCAGTATCTGGCTTAATCTTTTTTCATCACCTGTAACAATATCAGGTAATAAAGAAGAATAATCACAGAAAAATAAAAGATCCTTTTTCGTTGCATTTACTTCTATTACACTTCTGACAAAATCAAGCATAACCGGCAGATTAAATGGTGTTTCAGAGAGTTTCATATCTTCTCCTTCGATTTTTGCCATATCCATTACATCATTTATCAATCCCAGTAAATGATTTCCGCTTTTTAA
>JBEHWP010000819.1:0-3117 GCA_040217665.1 Vulcanimicrobiota bacterium | reverse complement strand
AATCTTTTCAGTAATTATATAGTAAGGTTTATAATAAGCTTTTATTTAGGCCCTTCAGCAGTTACATATTTTGTAGTTCCTATGAAGCTTATAAGTGCTTTCGGCGGATTATTATCGAGTGCCTTTAATGTTATTTTCCCTTATACAAGTGAACTTGGAGCGGAAAAAAATCAGGAAAAGATAAAAAAAACCTTCATTCAGGCATCAAGATATTTTACTTCTATTTCTATACCCGGACTTTTAACTCTTTTTATCTTTTCAAAACCTATTTTAGTTTTCTGGATGGGAGAGGATTTTGCCAGTAAATCCTGGTTTATATTAAGTGCGTTAAGTTTTAGTTCATTAATTGGTTCTCTGACAACAGTTCCTAATCTTATCACTATGGGCCTGGGACATTCGAAAGTAATAGGTATATTTTCCTGTATAACAACCTTAGTATATTTAATAAGCTTACCTTTACTAACAAAATTACTGGGTATTCCTGGAACCTTAACAGGAATGATTATTGCGGTTATGCCTGGTATACCATTAATTCTGTATGAATGTAAGTACATATTTTATACAGAAATACGTTTTTATATAATAAACATTTTAGGTTTACATATTCTTACTATATTTATTTCATTTATATTATTAGGATTTATGACTTTAGGTTTTAATACTCATTTAACATACCCTTTACTTATATTATCAGTAATATTTGTATGTGTGTATTATTTTATTCTGTTGAAATTAGACTATTTACCAGTAATGAAAATTATAAATAAATTAAAAGGAGTTAATTATGGAGAGACAATATAAAGTAAGTAAAGAAAGATGGGAAAGTGCTCAGACTTTCGAAAAAGAACACTGGATTAAAACACAAAAGGTTAGAGCTAGATATGGTAAAAATTTTTTATGGAGAATTTTATCATTACTTGGTTTAAAATCAAAATATCGTGGAAATGACTGGAATGACTGGTGGAAAAATCATTTTGATAATTATGATTTTTTGCCTTTAGAACTTGAAAATGCAATAGAATTAGGATGCGGCCCATATACTAATATAAGATTTATAAGTGAAAAATCCAGGATAAAACATTTGTTTCTCAGTGATCCTCTAATTAAAGATTATATTAATTTTAAATTAACTTTTGTCAGGGAAAAATATATTAAAGGTTTTTGTATTTTAGATGATCATCCCATTGAAGAATGTCCTTTTAAAAGTAATTATTTTAATTCAACTGTTATGATTAATGTTCTTGATCATGTACAGGATGCGGAAATGTGTATTAAAGAAGCTATTAGAATTACAAAAATTGATGGTATATTGATTCTAGGTCAAGATTTAACTAATAATAAAGATCTGGAAAATAAAGAAATTAAAAATGATATTGGACATCCAATAAAAATTGAACATGAATACCTGGAAAGTTTTTTTAAGGATAACTTTAACACAATAATTAAAAAAATATTACCAAGAGAACAGGGACGTGCCCCAGATTGCCATTATGGTACTTATATATTTGCAGGTAAGAAAGTAAATTAAATATAGAAATATGTTTTCTAAAATACTACAAAAAATAAGAATAGTAAAAAATAAAATAAGAAATAAAATAAGAATTGAAATAAGAAAAATTCAAGGTTATAAAGTTATATATAATGTTAATCAAGTTAAAGAAGTAAAGTATAAAAAAAGAGCAATTTTGATTTATTTAGTGGATGCTTTTCTATTGAAAGATAATGACCTTATGTTTTTATATCACCAAAACCTGAGACAATGTAAGCAAATTGCATCTATATTAGGAGAGTTTGGATATATTGTAGACGTTGCAGATATAAATGATGCTAATTTTAAACCTGCCAGGATTTATGATCTGGTGTTAAGTCATAGATTTAATTTAAATAATATAAAAAAATCCCTGCAAAATTCTATTAAAATATATTTATCTACAGGAATAAATCATATTATAAGTAACAGAAATGTAAAAAAACGTTATGAAAATTTAATAGAACGAAGAAAGTGTAATTTGAAGATTAAAAGTTTACTATCTGAGGATATGCCTTTTGTTTTAGAAGCAGATTTTATTATAGGATTTGGTAATGATTTTATTATGAAAACATGGCAGGAAATAGTTAAAGTACCTACCTATCTATTTAATAACTATGGATTTCAGAAAACAAAATTTATAGATAAAAAATTTATAGATGCCAGACGGAATTTTTTATTTTTTGCAAGTTCAGGACAGGTATTAAAAGGCCTTGATTTATTATTAGATATTTTCCCAAAATACCCGGAATTAAACCTTTATATTTGTAGTAGATTTGAAAAAGAGAAAGATTTTTGTCAAATCTATTATAATGAATTATTCAAAACGAAAAATATTCATCCAGTAGGCTTTATTCTTGTAAACAGTGATGAGTTTTATAGATTAATAAATAAATGTGCATACATAATTTATCCGAGTTGTTCAGAAGGTCAACCAGGTGCTGTTATACAATGTATGTATACTGGCTTAATACCGATTTTGACTAAAGAATCTGGAATTGATACAGAAGACTTTGGAATTACATTTAGCAATGATACTATTGAAGAGATAGAAAATACAATTATAAAATTATCCCAGATGCCTGAAGAATGGTGTAAAGAGCGTAGTATAAAAACAAGGAAAATTGCAGAAAAGAAGTATAGTGAAGAGGCTTTTATGGAAAGATGGAGAGAAATATTGAAAGTGTTACATAGAAATATTAATAAATAATATGCGTAGGTCATACAGCTTTAAAATATAAACCTGTTATGGGTGGTATAGATTTTTATAGTAATTATTATGAAAGTTCAAGTGTAGTTAATTTAGAAAATGTTTATTTTTATTATTAGTTCTTTAAAAGAATTACTAAAGTTTATATTGCTAACTATAACGGATTTTTTTGTTTTGACTTTATTAAATATTATTAATAAAGTTATTAAAACTTCTTTATCTAAAGTCAAATATTTACTTCTAGTAGACAGCCACTATAATTAAGATGGATAAAGCCTCTTAAGTTTAATTCTGGCGTCTTTAGTTCTAAATCTCCAATCAATTTTGACTTTTCTATCATTTCTATCTTTTTCCCATATAGCAACCTCTTGTGCTGTAA
>JBEHWP010000818.1:0-3124 GCA_040217665.1 Vulcanimicrobiota bacterium | reverse complement strand
TGAGTTTTCGAAGATTTCTGATAAAAAGTTTACTCTTGTATCGGGAGAAGCATCAGGAAGGATTTTATCTTTTATAGAGAATAAATTGCCTGTAAAGATTGTATACTGTAAAAATAATTTCTGGGGTGACTCTGTTACCGTTACAGGTCTCCTTACAGGTCAGGATATATATAAGAGCCTTAAAGACATAGACACAGGTGATGAAATATTAATTCCCGGAAATGCTGTCAGATATGACGGCCTGTTTCTGGATGATATGTCAGTAGATAATCTTTCTGATATGCTTGGAAAACCTGTTAGAATCATCAGAGGAGATATTCTTGAACTTTTAAACGCTATGGGGTGTGAATAAATGAAATCAGTTGTTGCAATAGTCGGGCGACCAAATGTGGGTAAATCCACTCTTTTTAACAGACTTCTTGCTAAAAGAGTGGCTATAGTAGATGATGTTGCCGGTGTTACAAGAGACCGTCTTTACAGGCCATGTGAATGGGTAGGAAGACAGTTTATGTTGATTGACACGGGAGGACTTCAATTTGATAAAGAAGATAATATGAAAGAAGAAATAACACTGCAGGTAAACCTGGCAGTAGAAGAGGCAGATTTGATTATTTTCCTGGTAGACGGGAGAGAAGGTCTCTGTCCTTCCGATATGGAAATTTCTCACAGATTAAGAAAATCAAACAAACCGGTAATTCTGGTTGTAAACAAGGTGGAAGGAGAAATGACTGAAAGAGATACTTATGAGTTTTATGGCCTTGGCTTTGAACATGTAATGAATGTTTCTGCAGAGCATGGACTTAATATAGGTGACCTCCTTGATGAAATAGTGGGCAGATTACCGGAAGAGGTAGAAGTATCCTATCCTGATGATACCATATCTGTTGCCATAGTGGGCAGACCGAATGTAGGTAAATCTTCACTCTTAAATGCTCTTTTAGGTGAAAAGAGGGTTATTGTAGATGATAAGCCTGGTACTACAAGAGATTCTATAGATACCTTTATAACGAGAGGAGACAGACATTTTAATTTTATTGATACTGCCGGTATCAGAAGGAAAAGCAGAGTAACAGAAGATGTGGAATATTACAGTGTAATCAGAGCTTTCAAGTCTATTCACAGGGCAGACACCGGTATTTTAGTGGTAGATGCTGAACAGGGCCTTGCAGAACAGGATAAAAAAATTGCAGGAAAGATTGTAAAAGAAGGTAAAGGCTGTCTGGTAGTGGTAAATAAATGGGATTTAGTGCTGGAGAAAAAAAAGAACGAATACAGTAACAGAGATGATATACAAAATTTTGATGCATGGTTTAAAAAAGAAAAGGACAAACTAAGAGCTAATTATATTGATTTCTTAAAGGAGAGTTTATATTTTGTAGATTATTCTCCTATACTTTTTACATCTGCCCTTAATAAATGGGGTATAGGTGAAGTGTTTACTGAAGTTATAAAACTTTCAGAGGAAAATTCAAAAAGAATTGCCACACCTGTCTTAAATCAGGTAGTAAAAGAAGCTCTTGCTGACAGGCCACCTCCCGGTTATAAAGGACAGACCCTGAAGGTTTATTATACAATCCAGCCAAAGGTTAATCCTCCTACTATATTATTATTTGTAAATTCCAGAAAACTTATGCATTTTTCTTATCTTCGATATCTGGAAAACAGATTGAGAGGGGCTTTTGGTTTTGAAGGAGCACCCATTAAGATTATATTGAAAGAGGGATCTTAGTATGTTGCTTTTATCCGTTTTTCTTATCATAACATATATCCTATGTTCTGTTCCTTTCGGTCTTTTAACAGGTAAATTATGGGCAGGAATAGACGTGAGAGAACATGGCAGCCGTAATATAGGTGCCACCAATGTATGGCGTGTAATAGGTCCTGTACCGGGCATTATAGCTCTTTTATGTGATGCAGGAAAGGCTTTTGTTCCTGTACTTCTGGCAAAGAAATTTCTGGTTGTGTCATTTCTTCCTGCCGGCTGGGGAGTAGTTTTCGTATGTATTACAGCAGTACTGGGCCATACCTATTCTGTATTTTTAAACTTTAAAGGAGGCAAAGGCGTTGCTACAAATCTCGGAATTTTCCTTGCTCTTGATTATCGTATAGCTCTTATAGGCTTTGTTATATTTGCTGCTATTGTCTTTGTAACTCGTTATATTTCTCTCGGTTCTATAACAGGTATGGGCTGCAGCCCTCTGCTGGTAATAGTTTTTTACCGGACAAAACCTGAATGTTATGCCTATCTGTTTCTTACAGCCCTTTCTGCTCTTCTGGTTATTTATAGCCACAGAGCCAATATTAAGAGATTACTTGATGGAACAGAAAGTAAATTCGGGAAAAAAGCATCTTGAGTATAGACGGGATTTTAATAACCTGTCACGCGTTACGATTTATAAAAATGATTTACATATATCTTTAGAAGTGATATAATTATAAAACTTTATTTGATTTTCGAAAGGAGAAATTTATGATAACTACGTCTGATTTTAAGACAGGTCTTACTATCGAATTTAACAATGATGTTTATACTATCGTTTATTTCCAGCATGTTAAACCTGGTAAAGGAGCTGCCTTTGTCAGAACAAAGCTTAAAAGTTTCAAGTCAGGTAACACCCTTGAACATACCTTCAAAGCAGGAGAAAAACTCAAACAGGCTATGATAGAATATCATGAAATGCAGTATCTTTACAGTACAGGCACAGAGTATTTCTTCATGGATAATCAGAGCTTTGATCAGGTTCCTATTCCGTCCAATCTTCTCGGAGAGAATATTGATTTATTAAAAGATACTATGGTTATAAGGGTTATGTACTATGAAGGTTCTATCATAGGTGTAGAATTCCCGAATTTTGTTGAACTTAAAGTTGTTCAGACAGAACCTGGTTTCCGCGGCGATACAGCTACAGGAGCTTCAAAACCTGCTACTATGGAGACCGGTGCCGTTATTCAGGTTCCGTTATTTATAGAAATAGGAGATGTACTTCAGATTGATACAAGAACCAGAACTTATCTGAAAAGAGCCTGATATGCAAGAAACTTTTACCTCTTTTGTACAGAACAAATTAATAAGTTTTATAGAAAAATCTTCTAAAAGTAATTTTTCCGAAGTATCTATAAAGGG
>JBEHWP010000817.1:0-3129 GCA_040217665.1 Vulcanimicrobiota bacterium | reverse complement strand
AAAATTTCCATCTCTGGAAGCATCGTTGAGAATAAAAGTATCTCTCGTTCTTTCTACATAGGTCACAATTTTTACTGAAATATTGTCGCATTTTTTAAGGTCTATGGATTCTATGACCCTATGTTTGTCTCCTTCAATTTGAGCTTCCACTTTAAGTATTCCGTCATTTTCTAAAATAAGAAACCCTCTTTGAGCACCTGAATGTTCTATCAATAAAACCATGGTTTTATTGATCAGGTTTTCTAAAACAATCTCTCCTGAAATTATGTGAGATGCCTTTATAACTGTTCCTAAATCCAGTAATTCGGAAGAAGATGATGAAGGGGAAATCATTTCTGTGTCAGGAATTTTTTTATGAGATATTTCACTTAAATATTCTCCGTATTTTTCTTTCATATCTTCAATTTTACTCATAGCACCAATGATGGAATATCCATAAAAGGCTTTTCTCAAATGAAGGCCGGCATAATCTTTATTACCTCTCTTATCCCAGAATTTTCCTGCTCTTTCCCGGGCCAGTATTTCATCTTTAATAAATTCATGCTCTTTTGCCAGATTGATTGCCATTGTGTAATAGTCTATTGCTTCTACCGTGTGTCCCCTCAGGCGGGCTATTTCTGCTTCTACAAGGAGATATTTATGAAGAAAATTTTCAGGACAGTTATCTGCCCGGATTTTCATCTGTCTTTGATTTATTTTAATCTCTTCTTCATATTCTTTTTTTCTTTCTTCATCACACCTGTCATATAAATCTGCCAGAATAAGGGAATAATAAAAATTATATTCTGCAGAAATAAAAAGGCCCCATATGTATTCCGAGAGTTCTTTTGCTTTTATTATACAGGTAAGTGCTTCGTGAGTTTTACCGTAGAGATAAAGAACCTGTGCTTTTAACGTATAATACTCACATAAAACCCGATGATTTTTATTCCTGTGACAGTCATTCATAAATTCTTCTTCTCTTATTTCCTCTGTATCAAAAGATAATCTATCTTTCGTAAAACCGCTTAAATTTGTAATTATTATAGTCAGACATGTAAGAATAGATATAGCCATTTTATTAACAGTTTTCTCTGCAAAATGTATATAATCCGTTATATCTGAAAGCATATCTTTAAGGCATTTATTGCCGGAATAAAAATAATCTTCTCCTCTGTGGCAGAGGCAGTAACCTGCAAACTCCAGCTCTCCTCCTTCAAGACCTGCCCTGTATCCTTCAATATTAATTGTGTCTTTTTCTTTAAGAGGTCTTACCCAGTGAAAAATAAAATTGCCGAATATATTTGAAACTATACATCTCTGAGCAGGGGCTCTGAATTTCTCAGATAATTTCATTGCAAGAAGATTAAAGTCATAACCGGTTTTATAATTTCCCGTAAGAGAATTCTCTACCATGCCATACATAGAATATCCGGCGCAGGATTCGGAAATATTGCCGTATTTAAGAGATAGACTTACTATTTTGCCTGCAATCAGACAGAACAGTTTTTTATTTGTATAGTATGCAGGGCCGGCCATATAAGAAAGTAATTTTACTGCCTGTTTTTTTTCGGCGTCAGTCATAATCTGCATATCAATCAGAGAAGCAATAGACCTGTCTCCAGTATTATTATTTATAATACTTATCTCTTTATCAATAGCCTGTTCCGGTTCTGTTTCCTGCAGGTCAATGCCAAGCAGAGACAGTGCTTTTATGCCTGTATGAATTGCTTCTTCATGCTCTGCCAGTATGGTAAGCTGGACAAGAAGAAGAGAATACAACTCTGCCTTTTCAAAAGGTGTTTTACTCCCCGTCAGGGCAAATTTAATTAATTTCTGTGATTCTTCATAATGACCGTTAAAATATTCAATCTCTGCTCCTTCTCTATAGAGGTCAAAAGCCAGCTCATAATAATCTGTCCATATGTTATCAGGTAAAGCTTCAAAACATTGTTTTACATATTTCAAAGCTTCTCTGTAAGCAATGGATTTTTTTGCCTTTTTGCCTGCCATAAGGTTTAATCTTATAAATTCAATTTTTTCCTTCTCTTCTGTTATAAGCTCTTTTGCCGTATTGAAATGATCTGCTATCTCGAAAAGCCTTCTGTCAAGTTCTTCTCCGGATAGATTATGAAAAAGCTGTCTCCCTGTAAGAAGATTGACTTTCTTTTTTTCATATTCCCCTGTAAATGAATGGACATACTGTTGAATACGGTCATGAAGAAATTTATATTTTTTATAAAATGTTTTTGACAGAATATTTTTTCTGTCTTCAAATTCAAGGTCAGAAACCGGTAATATAAGGCTTTCTTCAATGGCAGGCAATAGAGAACAGGAGATTTCAGAAAGTGTTTTTTCATATATAATGGATAATGTGATTAAATCAAAGGTGTTACCAAGGCAGGCAGATGCCAGAAGAACCTCTTTCGTTTCAGAAGGAAGATTTCTGATTTTCTGTGCCATCAGTTCAGCTACATTCTCGGTTACTATCTCTTTAATTCTATTAAGATCCCATTGCCAGCATCTGCTATCGGTATTGAATAAGAGAAGTTTTTTGTCATAAAGGGTCTTTAAATATTGTTTTATAAAGAAAGGATTGCCTTCCGTATTTTTCTTTATCATTTCTGATAGCTCTCTGACATAATCCCCTCCGGCATAAATGGTATCTGAGATTAATTGAGTAATATCTTCAATATCCAGGGAATTAAGATAAATCTCTTTGATTTTAATGGATTTTTTTAATATATCTACAGTTCTCTTCAGAGGATGAACATGATCAATCTCATCATCACGATAAGCACATGTAAGAAATAAATATTTTATTTCTTTATCTGACATAATATGTTCTATGAGTTTAAGTGAAGCACTGTCGGCCCACTGAAGATCATCTAAACATATAACAAGAGGATGGTAACTCTGGCAGAATATTCTGATGAAATTTTCAAAAACCTGATTGAAACGGTTTTGAGCTTCAAGAGAACTTACTTCCTCTACCGCTGGTTGATGACCGATAATAAGTTCCAGTCTGGGGAGAATATCAATAATAATCTGACCGTTAGAGCCGAGAACTGACAGGAATTTTCTCTTCCAGAGAGAAATCTCTACCTCGTTTTCTGTGAGTATCTTATCAATAAGTTCCTGCAGTGCCCG